>NZ_DBIC01000283.1:0-15200 GCF_002296545.1 Herbaspirillum sp. UBA812
CACCCCGCCCCCCTCCCGCCGGTACAGCAGGAACTGCAACAGGAAGTCAACCAGGCTGAAGGCCGCGAACGTCCGCTCGGGTCCATCGAGCGCTTCGCCTTCTACGAAGCAGCCAAGAAAGCGTATTGCGTGATCGCCACCGGCGAGCGCCGCTTCTACGGCTGCTTCCTGCTCAAAAAAGGTGTGTTGCCACCGGAGGCGTGAGCATGACTTCCCTCTCGCACAAGACCGGCGTGGCCGTGCTGGGCATCTACGTGGCCGACCTCGCTTTCCGCGCACCGGGCATGCCCGGACTGGGCCAGACCATCGCCGGCACCGGCTTCGCCATGGGGCCCGGCGGCAAGGGCTCCAACCAGGCCGTGGCCGCTGCGCGCGTCGGTGCGCCGGTGCGCTTCATCTCGGCCATCGGCAAGGATTCCTTCGGTGATTTCGCGCTTTCGCTGTGGCGTCAGGAAACCATCGCGCCGCACGTGCGCGTGATCGAGGATGCACCCACCGGGGCGGCCTTCATCTACGTCAACGATGCCAGCGGCGACAATGCCATCATCGTGGTGCCGGGTGCCGCCTCGCAACTGTCCACCGAGGATGTGGAACGCGAACACCAGGCCATCGAAGCGGCCAGTGTCTTCGTCACCCAGCTGGAACAGCCGCCCGAGGCTGCGCTCACCGGCCTGCAGATCGCCCGGGCGGCGGGCACCACCACCGTCTTCAACCCGGCACCGGCGCTGGACTTCCCGCCGCAGATCTATGGCCTGTGCGATTTCATCACACCGAATGAACATGAAGCGGCACTGCTGACCGGTATCGAAATCCACACCGTCGACGATGCCCGCCGTGCTGCCGACGTGCTGCTGGAACGCGGCGTGGGCTGCGCCCTCATCACGCTGGGCGCGCAGGGTGCCTTGCTGCACAGCCGCTCGCAATCGCTGCATCTGCCGGCCCTGTGCGCAGGCACCGTGGTGGAGACCGCCGGTGCGGGCGACGCCTTCAACGGCGCCTTCGCCGCCGGACTGGCCGAAGGCATGAGCGCAGAACAGGCCGCACGGCTGGCCACGGCGGTGGCGGCCATTTCGGTCACCCGGCCCGGCACCGCCCCGTCCATGCCCAGCCGCCAGGAAGCGCTGGCGCTGCTGCAGGCCAACGCCGGCGCGCTGGCGCAGGCGCAATGACATTCTCCCGCAAGGTGAACCGACCATGAAACTGAAGATCTCCGACCCGCAACTGCTGTTCCTGCTGGTCATCAACCTGGCCATCCTGCTGGTGGCCACCGTGTTCTCGCGCGGCGACTTCCTGGACCTCTACAACTTCCAGTCCATGGCCAGCCAGTTGCCTGAACTGGGCCTGCTGGCCATCGGCGTGGCGCTGGCGATGATCTCGGGCAATGGCGGCATTGATCTTTCCGGCATCGGCCTGGCCAATCTGGCCGGGGTCGTGGCCGCAGCCACCATGCCGTTGCTGGTGGCCGCGCCCGATGCGGCACCGTGGACCTATACCCTGGGCTTCATCGCGGTGGCGCTGGTCACCGGACTGGTGGGCGGTGCACTCAACGGCTGGCTGATTTCGCGCGGCAATCTGACGCCGATTCTCTGCACGCTGGGCACGCAGATGATCTTCACCGGACTGGCCGTGGTGCTGACCAATGGCTCCAGCCTGCGCATCAGCGTGGTCGATCCGATCTCGGCCATCGGCAATGAATCGTTGCTGGGCGTGCCCATCCCCTTCATCATCTTCGTCGCGCTGCTGCTGGGCGTGGGCTGGCTGATGCGCTACAGCCTGTTCGGCATCAAGCTCTACCTGCTGGGCACCAATGCGCGCGCAGCACGTTACGCGGGCATCTCGCAGAATCGCCTGCGCTTTGCCACCTACACCTTGAGCGGCGTGCTGGCCTCGGTGGCCGGCGTCATCATCGCCGCACGCACTGCCAGCGTGAAGGCCGACTATGGCAACTCCTACCTGCTCATCGCCATCCTGATCGCGGTGATGGCCGGCATCCGTCCGCAGGGCGGCTACGGGCGCATGGTCTGCCTGTTCTTCTCGGCGCTGGCGCTGCAGTTGCTGTCATCGACCTTCAACCTGCTGGAGATTTCCAACTTCTTCCGCGACTGCGCCTGGGGCTTGCTGCTGCTGTGCTTCCTGGCCTCGGCGCGGGTCAGCTGGCGTGATTTTTTCCCGAATTCAAAGGCGCAATTGCGCAAGTCTTGAACAGCACCCCGCCTGTCAAGATCCATCCACATAGTGGGGAAACTGGAGACATGATGAACAAGAAATCGGCTTGCGTACTGGGTTCGGCTCTGGCAGCCATCGGCTTTGCCAGCGCGCTGCAGGCGCAGAACAAACCCATCGATATCGTCACCGTGGTCAAGATCACCGGCATCAGCTGGTTCAACCGCATGGAAGTGGGCGTCAAGGAATTCGCTGCCGCCAATCCCGGCGTGACCACGCGCCAGATCGGCCCGGCCCAATCGGATGCAGCCCAGCAGCAACGCCTGGTGGAAGACCTGGTGGCCAAGAAGGTCGATGCCATCGCCGTGGTGTCGATGGATCCGCCGACCCTGGAGCCGGTCTTGAAGCGCGCCCTGGATCGCGGCATCAAGGTGGTCACCCATGAAGCCGACAACCAGAAGAACACCCTGGTCGATATCGAAGCCTTCGACAACACCGCCTATGGCGCACGCCTGAATGACCGCCTGGCCGCCTGCATGGGCGAGACCGGCAAGTGGTCGTCGCTGGTCGGTTCGCTGGGCAGCCAGTCGCAAGTGCAGTGGGCCGATGGCGGCGCTTCCAATGCCGCCAAGAAGTATCCCAAGATGACCCTGGTGGATGCCAAGAACGAATCGGCCAACGATGCCGAGAAGGCCTACGCCAAGGCCAAGGAAATCCTGCGCAAGCATCCTGACATCAAGGGCTTCCAGGGTTCGTCGTCGCTCGACGTGCTGGGTATCGGCCGCGCCGTGGAAGAAGCCGGCCTGCAGGGCAAGGTCTGTGTCTATGGCACCGGCCTGCCGAGCGAAGCGGCCAAGTTCCTGGAGTCGGGTGCCGTGGGTGGCATCGCCTTCTGGGATCCGAAGGATGCCGGCCTGGCCATGAACAAGGCCGCCATGATGCTGGTGCAGGGCAAGAAGATCACCGACGGCATGGACCTGGGCATTCCCGGCTACAACAAGGTCAGCGTCAAGAAGGGGCCGGGCGTGGGCGTGATCGTCACCGGCCAGGCCTGGGTCGAAGTGGACAAGAAGAACTACAAGCAGTACGCGTTCTGATCGCGGCCTGATCAGACCCACCGGACATCCGCCGCGCGCCCGCATCATCATCCCGGCCACGGCGGATCTCCTTCGTCATCGCGTTGGACTATGAGCACTCAAGACACTTCCCGCCCCGACGGTGCGCCTGCCCAGGAATTCCTGCGGCTGCAGGGCATCCACAAGCGCTTTGCCGGGGTGCACGCCCTGCGCGGCATCGATCTCACCATCCACGCCGGCGAGATCTATCACCTGCTGGGCGAGAACGGCTGCGGCAAGAGCACCATGATCAAGATCATCGCCGGGGCCCAGCCGCCCAGCGAAGGAGAAATCTTCATCCAGGGCGAACGCGTGGCCGAACTCACGCCGCTGGCCTCGCTGTCGCTGGGCATCGAGACGGTGTATCAGGATCTCTCGCTGCTGCCCAACATGAGCGTGGCCGAGAACGTTGCCCTGAGCGCCCAGCTGGTGCGCCATCAGGGCCGGCTGGCACGCCTGTTTGATCGCGGCGCCCTCAACGACACGGCGGCGCGCGCACTGCGCGCGGTCAATCTGCCGGCCACGGCGGCGTTTCTCGATACGTGCGTGGACGAGCTGCCCATCGCCACCCGCCAGTTGATCGCCATCGCCCGCGCGATTGCCACCAGCGCGCGCATGGTGATCATGGATGAACCGACTACCTCGCTCACCCAGAAGGAAGTCGATGCGCTGGTCAAGGTCATCAACGGCCTGCGCGCCAATGGCGTGGCGGTGCTGTTCGTGAGCCACAAGCTCGATGAATGCTTTGCCATCGGCGGCCAGGCCATCGTTTTCCGCGATGGAGAAAAAGTCGCGCAAGGACCGATCCAGACCTTCACCAAGGCCCAGCTGGGCCAGCTGATGACCGGCAAGCAGTTGAGCGAGGAGCGCTATCGCGTCGACGCCCAATTGCAGAAGGCCCGCCTGGAAGTCACGGCCCTCACGCGCCGCGCCGCCTTCGAGGACGTCAGCTTCACCTTGCATGAAGGCGAGATCCTGGGCATCACCGGCCTGCTCGATTCGGGCCGCAATGAACTGGCGCTGGCGCTGGCCGGGGTCGAACCGGCGCATGGCGGACAGATCGTGCTGGACGGACAGCGACTGTCGCTGCGCGCGCCCGGCGATGCGATCACGCATGGCATCGGCTACGTACCCGAGGATCGCATCAGCGAAGGCCTGTTCCTCGACAAATCGATTCGCGACAACATCATCACCACCATCCTGCGCAAGATGCGCGGCAAGTTCGGCGCACTCGATGCGGCGGCCTGCCAGCGCTTCTCGGTGGACACGGTCAGGCAATTGCAGATCGCCACCCCGGATGTGGATCGTCCGGTGCAGTCGCTCTCCGGCGGCAACCAGCAGCGCGTGCTGATCGGCCGCTGGCTGGCCATCAATCCGCGCGTGCTGATCCTGCACGGGCCGACGGTGGGCGTGGATGTGGGTTCCAAGGACATCATCTACCGCATCATCCAGGACCTGGCAAAACAGGGCATGGGCGTCATCCTCATCAGCGACGACCTGCCCGAGCTGCTGCAGAACTGCGACAACCTGCTGCTGATGAAGCGCGGACGCATCGTGCGCTGCTTCGAGGTGGAGGGCTTGTCCGAGAGCGACCTCGCGCACGACCTGGTCTCCGAACAAAGCCACGAACATTGAGAACCGAGCATGGATGCAAGTACTTTGACCCGCCAGAACGCCCACACCGACACCAGTCCCGCCCTGCCCCCGCGCAGCGCGGCTGCCAGCCTGGGCGCGCTGCTCAAGAAAAACCCTTCTCTGTTCACCTTCGTCCTGATCCTGCTGGTGGTGGTGACGGTGGCCCTGATCAATCCCGCCTTCTTCCAGCTGGCGGTGCTGTTCGACATCGTGCGCGCCTGCACCACGCTGGGCCTGTTTGCGCTGGGCGTGATGATCGTGCTGGCCGCCGGTGGCATCGACGTCTCCTTCGCGGCCATCGCGGCGCTCACCATGTATTCCATCACCAAGGTGGTGATGACGTATTTCCCGGAGACGCACATCGCCGTCATCCTGCTGGCCGGTGCGGTCGGCGGCACCGCGCTGGGTGTGCTCAACGGGCTGCTGGTGGACTGGCTCAAGGCGCCCTCGCTGATCGTCACCATCGGTACCCAGTATCTCTATCGCGGCATCCTGCTGACCTTCGTCGGGACCGTGTTCTTCATGAACGTGCCGCATGCCATGGACCAGTTCGGCAAGCTGGCCCTGGCGCGGCATGACACGGCCAGCGGCCTGCACGCCGTGCTGCCCGCCACCGTGCTGGTGCTGGTGCTGGCCAGTGCGCTGACCTGGTGGCTGCTCAACAAGACCCTGATGGGGCGCGCTGTCTACGCCGTGGGCGGCAGCCTGGCCATCGCCGAACGGCTGGGCTACAAATTGCGTTCGGTGCATCTGTTCGTGTTCGGCTATGCCGGTTTCCTGTCCGGACTCGCGGGCATCGTGCACGTCTCCAGCACGCGCCTGGCCAATCCCTTCGACCTGGTGGGCAGCGAGCTGGATGTGATCGCCGCCGTGGTCCTGGGCGGTGCGCGCATCACGGGCGGCCATGGCAGTGTGGTGGGTACCCTGCTGGGCGTGCTGCTGGTGACCCTGATCAACAACGTGCTGATCCTGGCCGGCGTGCCCAGTACCTGGCAGAAAGCCATCATCGGCGGCTTCATCGTGCTGGCGGGTGCGGTGTTCGCGCTGCGGCGGGAGAAGTAGAATTTCCCGTTAAAAATACTCACCAATTCTCGCGCCCATCTTTTTTAAAAAATATTTTCAAATCACTGCATCCAGATCGGTTCCTCGCGGGTAGTACCTCATGTCAGCCCCGTTGTCGCGCATGCGGCGGCGGGCTGCACGAGACAACCATCCATTTCAAGAAACAAGGAGCCCATCATGCAAACTGCCATCCTGTCTACCCGTTCCCTCCGTATCGCCCTGCCCCTGGCCGCGGCCCTCACGCTGGCGGCCTGCGCGCCCATGTCGACCATGTATTCGCAGGACAGCCTGCCGGACGCCGTCAAGGTCCCGGCCGGCAACAAGGTCGTGCTGCAGACCGTGGGCGTGGGTGAGATCCTCTATGAATGCCGCGCCAAGAAGGACATGCCCGGCCAGTTCGAATGGACCTTCGTCGGCCCCGATGCCGTGCTCAAGGATCGCAGCGGCATGCAGGTCGGCCGCTACTACGGCCCGCCGGCCACCTGGGAGAGCAGCGACGGTTCCAAGGTGACCGGTGCGCAGGTCGCGGTGGCCCCGGCTGGCACCGGCAATATCCCGCATCAGCTGGTCAAGGCCAATCCGGCTACCGGCATGGGAGCGATGACGCAGACGACCTATATCCAGCGCGTCGCCACCAAGGGTGGCGTGGCGCCGGCTGATCGCTGCGACATGGGTTCGGCGGGTGCCAAGCAGAAGGTGGGCTATCAGGCCGACTATATCTTCTGGAAGGCTTCCTGATGCGAGCGTAATCCACGCCATAACCTCGCTATAATCCAGGTCACCCCGGCCGGACGTTCCGGCCGGGCAACCTGCGACCGGAGCCTGATTTCGCGTGACTGACGTCCCCGCCTCCTTCGATCATGAAGCCGCCCTGCTGGCCTGCGCGCGCGGCGAGCGCCGTGCATTGCAGGCGCTTTACGAACACGAGGGCCGCTATCTGCTGGGGGTGGCCTTGCGCATCGTGCGTGATCGCGCACTGGCCGAGGACGTCCTGCATGACGCCTTCCTCAATCTGTGGAACCGCGCCGCCAGCTTCGACCCGGCGCGCGGAGCGGCACGCGGGTGGATCTACACGGTAGTACGCCATACGGCCCTCAATCGCATCCGCGCCATGCAGCACGAAGTCTCCGCCGGTGATGACCTGGAAGAACTGGCCGACCGCGCCGAGCCCGCCGTGGATGCACCCGAGTGGCAAGCCGACCTCGGCCGGCTGGACGAGTGCCTGGGCCAGTTGAGCGATGCCAAACGCGCCAGCATCGTCTACGCCTATGTCGATGGCTGCACCCATGGCGAAATCGCCGAGCGCCTGCAAGCGCCGCTGGGATCGGTGAAGGCATGGATCAAGCGCGGCCTGGCCGCGCTGCGGGAGTGTATCGGATGAATGCATCACACGATGAACTGCAATGGCTGGCGGCCCAGTACGTGCTGGGCACGCTGCCGCACGCCCAGCGCCAGGCGGTGGAGCAGCGCCTGGCCACGGACGGCGCACTGCGTGCCGCCGTCGATGAATGGGAAACCAAGCTGCATCCCCTGACCGCACTGGCCGAGCCGGTGCTGCCATCGGCCAGCCTGTGGCAGCGCATCGAGCGCAGCCTGCCCATGCCGGCCCCGGTACGTCAGCGTGGCGGCTGGCATGCATGGTGGGAGAGCGTGCAATTCTGGCGCTGGAGTACCGGCGCGGCGCTGGCCTGCTCGGTGCTGCTGGCCGTGCTCATGCTGCGTGCCGAGCCGCCCGCCCGTGCGCCGGCCTACATGGTGGTGCTGGTCGCGCCGCAGGACAAGGCCCCCGGCTGGGTGGTACAGACCGGTGGCAGCGGCCGCCTCAACCTGATCCCTCTGGGCGTGGCCACCGTGCCGCAGGAGAAGGCGCTGCAATTCTGGACCAAGGGGGCCAACTGGAACGGCCCGGTCTCGCTGGGCATCGTCAAGCCTGGCAAGACCCAGGAAGTCCCGCTGGACAAGCTGCCACCGCTGCAGCCGGACCAGCTCTTCGAGATCACCCTGGAGCCGGGTACCGGCTCGCCGACGGGCCGTCCGACCGGCCCCATCCTCTACATCGGCCGCGCGGTCAAGGTCACTTCCTGAGACCGGCGCGATGGCGCATGGCGTGAGCCAATCCGCGTGGCAGCGAGGACTGGCGAGATTCGTGGATGGCGCGCATCACTTGCGATGCGCGTTTCTACCGCGCGCTGGGAAATCGCCGCAAAACACGATGCAAAACAATCGCCAACGAAAAAAACCGAATAATGAGACGCGGTTTTAAATTAAGCTTGCGCGAAATAATTACTGTCTCAGCAATGAATCGCAAAGTCTTCCGGCGCGTTTCCTCCTGGAAAAATCTCCTCTGGGCCTGCACCAGCATGCTCGGAGGCGTCTTCCTGGCGCAGCTCGCGCTGACCATTTCGGAGATCCGCCACATCGACGCCTCGTCGATGCAGGCCTTGCAGCGTGCGGAAGACGCCGGACGCGCCACCGCCGATGCGCTGCGCCGGGCCGAAGCGAGTCCCTTCGAGATGTGCTCGGAGGGCGACCTCACCATCCTGCGCAACATCACCTATGCCAACAGCTATGTGGCCGACCTGGGCCGCATCGAGCAGGGCGTGGTGCGTTGTACGGCGCTGTGGGGCAAACTGGACAAGCTCACCCGCCTGCCTGAACCGCACTATCATGCGCGCGGCGGCTTCAGCGTGTGGAGCCATCAGGAAGTGCTGCAGACGCATTACCAGAGCAACCTGGTGGCCCTGAACCGCAGCCTGGCCATCGCCTCGCCCTCGACCTTCGATCTCAATCGTTTCTATCAGGATGTGACGCTGCGCATCACCAACGGCAATGGCACGTACACCTATGCCGAGCGCGACGGCCTGCGCTACAACCCGGCCGGCGCGATGGACCTGCTGCCCGGCATCGACATCACCGAATGCAGCCGCGACATGGCCCTGTGCGCCCAGGCGAGCGCGCGCCTGCACTGGTTTGCGCTGGCCCAGCCCTTGAGTTTTGTGGCGCTGCTGGCGGGCAGTTTCCTGCTGGGTGCGCTGGCCTACCTGATGCATCTGCGCCTGCGCCGCAATCAGGGTGTGGTGGAGAAGCTGCGCGAGGGCATCGCCAATGACGAGATCGTGCTGCTGTACCAGCCCATCGTCTGCGTGCGCGACCTGAGCCTGAAGGGATACGAAGCGCTGGCGCGCTGGCGCCCGGCGGATGAACCCGAGATCGGCCCGGACATCTTCGTCCCGCTGGCGGCGCAAAACCGGCTCAGCACGGCGCTCGCGAAGGTGGTACTGGCGCGTGCGCTGCGCGAGATGCAGGATCTGCTGCAGGCCGATCCGATGCTGGTGCTGGCGGTCAATACCGAGGTGGCCGACATCGAGGATGCGGACTTCATCGAGTTCGCGCTCGAACTGACGGCGGCCACGCCGGGCCTGCGTCCGCAATTGCATCTGGAAGTCACCGAGCGTGCCGACATCCGTTCGGCCACTTTCACACAGAACATCGAGCTGTTGCGCCAGGCGGGCTTTGCGATCTGGATCGATGACTTCGGTACCGGCAGTGCCAATCTGTCGCATCTGTCCTATGCGCAGTTCGACGGCATCAAGATCGACCGGCTTTTCACCAGTGCCTTGAGCACCGGTTCACCGCTGCGCTCGGTGGTCCCCAACCTGCTGCGCCTGGCCACCGAGCTGGAGCTGAAGGTGGTCATCGAGGGCATCGAGACGGAAGAGCAATTGCAGCTCATACGCAGCATCGCACCGCAGATTCATGCGCAGGGCTGGCTGTTCAGCAAGGCGATGGAATTGCGCGAAGTGCTGCAGCAGCGGCAGCCTTATACGCTGGAGGAGTTCGGGTTGGCCGCCTGAATGGCATAGGGTGCCAACGCCCTCTGCACCAACTCCGCCGCCGTACCATCATCACGCAAGCCAAGTCGGCGCGCGATGCGGTCATCAAGTTCGGGATAGCGGCCAAACACCGCCTCCACCGGCTCTTGCGGGGCATAGCGCACAAGGGCATGTCCATCCACGCGATACAAGGCCGAGAGCGTTGCGACCACTTCCTGCATGGATAGCCGCAATACGGGCAAGGCCCAGGTGCGTTCCATGTGGCCCTCGGTATCCAGCAACGGATCCATGACCGCCGCATGCAGCAGGTTCTCCGCACAACGTTGTGCCGACATCCACCACGCAGTGGCCTGCGGTCCGACCGGCAGCGTCACGAACTCGCCCGCCGCCAGCGCATGCAACAGCTCGCTCATGAAGGCCGAGACCAATCCAGAGGCAGCACGCGGACGCGCCACGATGCCCGGCAGCCGCAGCGAACGGCCATCAAGCACACCACGGCGCGTGGCATCGGCCAGCAGGATTTCGCAAGCCCGCTTGTGCGCACCATAGATCAGCGCCGGACGCGTGGGCGTGGCCGGGGTGACCGGGTCCGGCAAGGGCGTCCCATACACCGCGATAGTGCTGGCATACACCACCACCGGCGGCGCACTCCCCGTTGCCCTGCCTTCGGCCAGCAAGTTGAACAGATCCAGCGTGGCATCCAGATTGACGCGGCGACTCAAGGCCGGATCGGCTTCGGCCGCACCGCCCGGCACCGCTGCCAGATGAAAGCAGAGATCGGCACCGAACCGTGCCAGGCGTGACTGCACCTGCGCATCCTGCAATTCACCCTCGATGCATTCGACGGACTCGGGCAGCAAAGGCAAGGTGCGATCCATCGCCGCCAGCCGCGTAATACGCTGTTGGCCGACCTGCCCCACCTGCTGCAGCAGCTGCAGCAGGATCGCGCCGATGAAGCCGCCCGCGCCGGTGACCAGGACCCTCATGCTGCCTGCACCACGCGTTGCTGAACGATACCGAAGGGACCGGGACGGCCATCCTCGTAATGCGCCTGCATGCGCACCTCATCGCCGAAGTGCATGAAGCCGGTACGGATCTCGCCGTGATCGATCTTCTCGATCACGCGCCGTTCGGCGATGCAGGCTGAACCGGCCGCGCGCGCCACGTTGGAGACCGTACCCGAGCCAATGATGCAGCCCGCGGTGAGGCGACGGCTGTGCGCCGCATGCGCGATCAGCTGTCCGAAGGAAAAATTCATTTCACCGCCGTGCGGTTCGCCAAAGCGCGCGCCATTCCATTGCACCTGCAAGCGCATCTGCACGCGGCCATCGCGCCAGGCATCGCCGAGTTCATCGGGGGTGACGGCAATCGGGGCAAAGGCCGTCGAGGGCTTGGCCTGCAGGAAGCCGAAACCGGTCTTCATCTCATGCGGACCCAGTGCGCGCAGGCTCCAGTCATTGAGCTGCACCACCAGGCGCACGGCCTGCAGGGCTTCGTCCGGTGTCGCACCCATGGCGACCGGCCCGACCACCACACCGAACTCGCCTTCGAAATCGATGCCTTCGGCCTCCGAACGCAGCGGCACGTCCTGATGCGGTCCGAGGAGATCATCGCTGGCCCCCTGGTACATCACGGGCACGGTATCGAAATACGGAATCGGCGGTGTCTTGAAGGCTTCTTCCATCAGGCGTCCGTGATTGAGGAAGGCGGACGCGTCCAGCCATTGCGGTGCGCGCGGCAGCGGCGCCATGCACAGCTGCGCATCGAAGGCGATGGCACCATCGGCACGGCCTTCATTGAGGGCCTGATAGCGCTCGGCCAGGGCGGGCGTGACCTCGTCCCAGCGCGCCAGCGCATCGATCAGGGTACGCGCGATCCGCGGCACCGGCAAGGCGGTGGCGGCATTGCGCGCGACCAGTACCAGCGCGCCATCAGGCGTGCCGTCGCGCAGAGTGGCGAACTTCATGGCTTACGCTCCCTTGGCGAGTTGGGCGGCAATGGCCGGGTCATACTCGCCATCGACCAGGATGAACAGCATGCGGCAAGGCTTGCCGGAGCGATTGGCCCAGGCGTGATTGGTGCCACGTTGCACGACCACGCTGCCGGGTTTCAGGGCGACTTCGCCACGATCCAGCACCAGCGTCATCTCGCCGTCGATGACGATGCCGTAGTCCACTGATTCCGTGCGATGCATGAGCGGATGGGGCGAGTCGGTCTGCACGGTGGATGCCGAAGCTTCGCCGATCTGGCTGAAGGCCTCGTGCATCTTGCTGTTGGCGCTGGCGAGAAACTCCTCGGTGTCGGGCGGGATGTCGACGAAGCGCATGCGCGTGCCGCGCTCCGGAGGCGACAGCACCAGTGCTCCCAAGCTGGGATCAAGGCCATTGTCCACGCGCGCGGGCGTGGCGCTGGTGCTCCAGACTTCATGGAACAGCGTACCGGGAATGGCGGCCACTTCGACCACGGTCGGCAGCGGACCGTCGCTGCTGATGATGGATCGGCCTTGCGCATCGTGGCCGGTGACGACGCGGTGTATCGGGGGGAAGGACATCATGGGCTCCGTTGAATCGCTTGCATTGCTTGAATCTGTTGATGGCGGCCTGTGCGGCAGCGGGGCATCAGGTTTCGTCGAAGATCGCGACCGCGCGCGTCCAGCCGGCACTGGCGCCACGGATCTTGTGCGGGAAGCAGCTGATGGTGAAGCCATGCGCCGGCAAGGCTTCGAGGTTGTGCAGTTTTTCCAGGTGGCAGTAGCCGATGTCGCGGCCGGCCTTGTGGCCTTCCCAGATCAGGGACTTGTCGCCGGTCTCGGCTACCCGTTGCGCGGTATAGGAGAACGGTGCGTCCCAGCTCCAGGCATCGGTGCCGGTCAGGCGCACGCCGCGTTCGAGCAGGTACATGGTGGCTTCGTAACCCATGCCGCAGCCGGCACCGAGATAGTCACGGTGACCGTAGCGCGAGCCGGCGCGGGTGTTGACCACGACGATGTCGAGTGGCTGCAGCACGTGGCCGATGCGCTTGAGTTCGGCTTCCACATCGGCGGCGGTGGCCACATAACCATCGGGGAAGTGACGGAAGTCCAGTTTCACGCCAGCCTGAAAGCACCATTCCAGCGGCACTTCATCGATGGTGATGGAGGGGCGCGCGCCGCCATTCTTTGCATCCTGCGTGGAATGGAAATGCCACGGAGCATCCAGATGCGTGCCGTTGTGCGTGGTCAGCGTGACCCACTCGGCCGCTGCGGCCTCGCCATCGGGATAATCCTCGGGCTGCGTGCCGGGCAGCATGGCCATGAATTCGGGCAGGGTGTCGGCATGCTTCTGGTAAGTGATCTTCGGGGCCAGCGGGGGCGGGTCGGAGAGCACGTCGTTTTCAAGATAGATGGACAGGTCGACGAAACGATGACGGCGACGCGTCTGCAGGGATGCGGTCATGCCAGAGCCTCTTGAGGTTGAACGGCGACTGCACGCGGCAGCCGCGAGAAACAGATCGATGCGCCCACGCCCAGCACCACCGCCACCGGACCCAGGCTGCCATAGCCCCAGCCCTGCACCAGCGTGCCACCGAGGATGGGGCCGATGGCCGCACCCGTCATCAGCATGGCGGGAGTGGCAGCCATGGCGCGGCCGCTGCGGTCCAGACGGGCCATGAGGCCGAAGGCGAAGGTATGCGTGAAGATCATCACGGCAGCAAACACCGAAGCCGCCGCCGCATAAGGTGCAAAACGCAACGAACTCATGATCACCACCACCAGCAGCGCCTGCACCAGCGGACCGGCCATCAGCACGCTGCGGGCGGGCAGCCGTTTCTCCAGCAGAGCGGCCAGCGGTGCGGGCAGCAGGTTGACGAAGCCCAGCGCGATGAGCACACCGGTGACCGCTTCCAGCCCGAAGCCGCGATCACTGCCCACACGTTCCAGGAAACTGAACGTCATCGATTGCACCAGCCCCATGCAGGCGATGCCGGCAATGCCATACCAGACCTGGCGCGGCACCGGCTCGCGCGGCTTGGCGACACGCGGCAGGCCATCCGTCTCCGGACGGGGAAACGCCAGGGCACAAGCCAGCGCACCCATGGCCATCACCCCCGCGAAGAGATAGAACAAGGCAGGACCACCCACGCTGGCGATGATCGGCGGTGCACTGCCCAGGAACAGGATGGCAAACACGCCCAGCGCGATACCCACCAGCGCAAAGCCGCGATGCGGATTGCTGCCGCGCGCGATGGTGCCATGCGTGACACTGAGCGAGAGCCCGGTGGTGATGCCGCACGCCGCATGCAGCAAGGCCAGCAGCAGGTAGTGCTGGGTCTGCGCCGCCACGGCGAACAACAGGGCCGAGAGGCAGAAGCCGATGGCCGCCTTCCAGCGCGCCGTCTCGGGATCGAAACGGGGTGCCAGCACGGCACTGGCCAGCACCGCGCCGCCCAGGAAGAGCGAGGCCAGCAGGCCAGCCTGGCGGGCATCGAAGTGGTAATGCGCCACCAGCGTGCCAACCCAGACCGGCAGCGCGACCAGGTCGATCATGCCGGCGCAGTGCGCCAGCATCAGCGCAGCCAGGGCGCGCTTGGAATAGGTCGTGATCATCTTGTCTCCTCGCGTCGTACGCAGATTGCTGAAGCGTTAATCGTTTATATTTTTTATATTGTTTAAAAAACTCAGATCGGCTGGACCAGCGCCGCGTGCGATTCGCGCATGATGCGCGAGTGCTCGTCCTTGTCACCGCCCCCGACCTCGATCTCGCCCAGCCGGGCCGAGTTCTCCACCACCATGCGGCAACGTTCCCAGCGGCGTTCCTCGAAGGCCGACAAGGCCAGCGCTACGGTGCCGTTGCGCGCCAGTTCGTCGGCCAGCACCAGCGCATCCTCGATGCCGATGCAGGCACCGGAAGCCAGGTGCGGCGTGGTGGCATGCACCGCATCACCGATCAGCACGACGCGGCCCTGATACCACGGACGCGGCAGCAGCAAGCCTTCCAGCGGGCGGAAGATGATGCGGGCGTTGTCGTCGAGCTGGTCGCGGATGGTCTTCAAGACCGGGGCGCTGAAGTCTTCCAGCAGGCCGCGCAGGCGCGCCACGAAGGTGGCTGGATCGACGTGGTCGTTGACCGGACGCGGCTCGGTGACGAAGAGGTACATCTCGTCTTTCGACACCGGATTGACGCCGGGCTTGATTTGCGGCCCCATCCACATGGTGCAGGTGGTGATCTCCGCCGGACGCGGCAGGATGGCGCGCCACACGGCCTGGCCGCTGTAGCGCGGCTTGGGTGCGTTGGGGAAAAGATGAGTACGCAGTTTGGAATAGAGGCCATCGGCACCGATCACCAGGTCATAGCGGCGGGTCTGGCCATCGGTGAAGTCGACCTCGACCTCGTCGCCGATCTCGCGCAGCGCC
>NZ_DBIC01000043.1:0-9994 GCF_002296545.1 Herbaspirillum sp. UBA812
GGCGTCCAGCGCGTGGAAGACCACGATCTCGTCCACCCGGTTGATGAATTCCGGGCGGAAGTGCGTGCGCACCTCGGCCATCACCGCCAGCTTCACCAAGGCCGGATCGCTGTCTTCCATGCTCTGGATCTTGTGCGAACCCAGGTTGGAAGTCATCACGATCACGGTGTTCTTGAAGTCCACGGTACGGCCCTGGCCATCGGTCATGCGGCCATCGTCGAGTACCTGCAGCAGGACGTTGAAGACATCTGGATGCGCCTTCTCGATTTCATCCAGCAGGATCACGCTATAGGGCTTGCGGCGCACGGCTTCGGTCAGATAGCCCCCCTCTTCGTAGCCGACATAGCCCGGCGGCGCGCCGATCAGGCGGGCCACGGAGTGCTTCTCCATGAATTCACTCATGTCGATGCGGATCATGGCTTCTTCGGTATCGAAGAGATACGAGGCCAGCGCCTTGCACAGCTCGGTCTTGCCCACGCCGGTCGGGCCCAGGAACATGAACGAACCATACGGCTTGCTGGGGTCGCCCAAACCGGCACGCGAACGGCGGATGGCGTCGGACACGGCCACGATGGCTTCATCCTGGCCGACCACACGTTCATGCAGCACGTCTTCCATGTGCAGCAATTTCTCACGCTCGCCTTGCATCATGCGCGAGACCGGGATGCCGGTGGCGCGCGCCACGATCTCGGCGATTTCCTCGGCACCGACCTGGGTGCGGACCAGCTTGGGCTTCTCGGCCTTGACGCCCGCTGCATCCTTCTTGTTCTGCACTTCCAGCGCGGCCTCCAGCTCGGCCAGCTTGCCGTACTTGAGCTCGGAGACCTTCTGCCAGTCGCTCTTGCGGGTGGCCTCTTCCATCTGCAGGCGCACCTTCTCGATTTCTTCCTTCAACTGCTGGCCGCCCTGCGCAGTCGACTTCTCGGCCTTCCAGATTTCTTCCAGATCGGCGTATTCGCGCTCCAGCTTCTCGATTTCTTCCTCGATCAGCTGCAGGCGCTTCTGCGAGGCTTCATCCTTCTCGCGCTTGACCGCTTCACGTTCGATCTTCAGCTGGATCAGACGACGGTCGAGCTTGTCCATGACTTCCGGCTTGGAGTCGATCTCGATCTTGATCTTGGAAGCGGCTTCGTCGATCAGGTCGATGGCCTTGTCCGGCAGGAAGCGATCGGTGATGTAGCGATGCGACAGCTCGGCAGCCGCCACGATGGCCGGGTCGGTGATGTCCACGCCGTGGTGCACTTCATACTTTTCCTGCAGACCGCGCAGGATGGCGATGGTGGCTTCCACGCTGGGCTCATCCACCAGGATCTTCTGGAAACGGCGCTCCAGAGCGGCATCCTTCTCGATGTACTGGCGATATTCGTCCAAGGTGGTGGCGCCCACGCAGTGCAGCTCGCCGCGGGCCAGCGCCGGCTTGAGCATGTTGCCGGCATCCATGGCCCCTTCGGCCTTGCCGGCACCGACCATGGTGTGCAGCTCATCGATGAAGACGATGGTCTGGCCTTCGTCCTGGGCGATTTCCTTCAGGACGGCCTTCAGGCGTTCCTCGAATTCGCCGCGGTACTTGGCACCGGCCAGCAATGCGGCCATGTCCAGCGACAGCACGCGCTTGGACTTGAGGCTGTCCGGCACTTCACCATTGACGATGCGCTGGGCCAGGCCTTCGACGATGGCCGTCTTGCCCACGCCGGGTTCGCCGATGAGCACCGGATTGTTCTTGCTGCGCCGTTGCAGCACCTGGATGGCGCGGCGGATTTCATCGTCGCGGCCGATGACAGGATCGAGCTTGCCGGCGCGGGCACGCTCGGTCAGGTCCAGGGTGTACTTTTTGAGGGCTTCACGCTGGCCTTCGTCCTGCTGCGAAGACACGGAAGCGCCGCCGCGCACCGCCTTGATGGCCGCTTCCAGCGACTTGCGGGTGAGGCCGTTTTCACGGGCGGCACGGCCGGCGTCGGACTTGTCGTCCGCCAGGCCCAGCAGCACCATTTCGCTGGCGACGAACTGGTCGCCGTGCTTTTGCGCTTCCTTGTCGGCCAGGTTCAGCAGGGCCACCAGCTCGCGGCCGACCTGCACCTCGCCGCCGTTGCCGGAGACCTGCGGCAGGCGCTTGACGGCCGCCTGCAAGGCAGTGGAAAGACCGTTCACATTCACGCCGGCGCGCTGCAGCAGCGAGCGCGCGCCGCCGTCATCCTGGTTCAGCAGTGCCAGGATGAGGTGAACGGGTTCGATATATTGATTGTCGTGGCCGACTGCCTGGGATTGCGCGTCGGCCAGCGCTTCCTGCAATTTGGTGGTGAGTTTGTCGAGACGCATGGTTCGCTCCAATTTTTCAATGAGATGAAAGTTGGGCCAGCGCCTGCGATTTTCAAGCAATGATCGTGCCGTCTGTTTTGATCTGCATCATGTCGCTCAAAGTAGTCATCCAGCCAAAGCGCGATAGCTTGCAAACCCGGCAACGCAAAGCACGACAGAGCCCAGCAGATGCAGGCCCGAGTGTCCGATGGCCCACAGGTAATCGCCCCGCTGCAGCAGGATCATGGATTCGGCCGAGAAGGTCGAAAAAGTGGTCAACCCGCCCAGCACGCCGGTCACGGCGAACAGCCGCCATTCCGGTGCCAATGCCGGATGCTGCTCGAAATAGGCGACCAGAAAGCCGATCACGCCGGCCCCGATCCAGTTGGCCGCCAGCGTGCCCAGCGGCACGAAGTGCCCGTCCACGTTCCATACCACGGAGATGCGCCAGCGCAACCAGGCGCCCAGTGCTGCTCCCATCCCGACTGCCAGCCATCCCATCGCATTCCCCTCGATTGATCACGCCAGCGTGCCGCCACGTGCGGCCAGCCCCTGCATTTCCTCGCGCAGACTACCCAGGCGCTCCAGCGCCTGATGGTCTTCCTGCAAGGTCTTGTCTACCGTTTCGTGCATCCAGTCGACCCAGGTGCTGATCTTGGCATCCAGGTACTGACGTGAAGGATACAGCGCATACACCCCCATGTTCTGCAGCCGGTGCTGCGGCAGCACCCGCACGATGGTGCCAGCGCGCAACGCGTCCACCGCCGAATAAATGGGCAGCACGCCAATGCCCATCCCTTCGCGCACGGCGGTCAGCATGGCTTCGGCCACGTTGACCTGGAAATTGCTCCTGACGGGGATCACGGTCTGGCCTTCCGGCCCTTCCAGCGCCCATTCGATCAGAGGAGAAATGGGGCTCACCAGTTGCAGGCAGGCGTGGTTCAGGAGATCGCCGGGATGCTGCGGCAGTCCGTATTTATCCAGATAGGCGGGCGAGGCACAAAGGATGCTGAAGGTACTGCCCAGCTGCCGGTAGATCAGGCCGGAATCGGGCAGCTCGCGCGCCACCACCAGGGAGACGTCGTAACCCTCTTCCAGCATGTCGGGGATGCGCTGCGCCAGCGTCAGCTCCACCGCCACCTCCGGATAGCGCTTGTGATAGCCCGAGATCGACGGGATCACGTAGCGCTGGCCCAGGCTGGTCATGGCGTGAATGCGCAGCCGGCCGGAAGGTTTCACGTAGGCCGCGCTGGCCTCGGCCTCGGCTTCGTCCACATAGGCCATGATCTGCTGGCAACGCAGCAAATATCGCTCGCCCGCTTCGGTCAGGGCAATGCGGCGCGTGGTACGGTTCAACAGGCGGGTGCGCAGATGCCGCTCCAGATCGGCCACGGCGCGCGAAACATGGGCGGTGGTCAGACTCATCTGCTGGGCCGCCTGAGTAAAGCTGCCAGCCTCGACCACGCGCGCGAAGACGCGCATGTTTTGCAGGGTATCCATCGTTTTCCTATCACTGTACTGAGCGCAGGCGCCCGTCTGGCCGAACTTGCCGCTGCGGACACACTGCGCCATGACAGCATTGTTACCCAGAATTGAGCAATCATTGTTGCTGCAACTGATATAAACAATTGCGAAATAGCGGATTTTTTCGAGAATAATTACAAAATAGAATACACAACTTCTGATATTTGCATTTTTTTGGGTAATTCCATGACACGTATCGCCTTTTCCAAGCTGCCCGCGCTGACCGTCATTGCGCTTTCGCTGACAATCGCCGGTTGTGCCGACCAGGGCGGCATCCAGCCGCAGGCCCAGCTGCGCGACGTCGCCGTGCTGGACGCCGGCCAGGCCATCCGCCAGGCCGCCAGCGAAGCCGGCTGGCCGCAGCGTGCCTGGTGGCAAGCCTATGGCGATGCGCAACTGAACCAGCTGGTGACCCGGGCCGTCGCCGGCAACCCCAGCATGGCCGTGGCAGCTGCCCGCGTGCGCCAGGCGCAGTCGATGGCCGTCGTCGCCCATGCCGGTGAATTGCCCAGTGCCCAGCTGGACGTGTCGGTCGGCCGCAAGGATTGGTCCGACAACGTCTATTACGGCGCGGCCTTCCGCGACAAGCTGACCTGGAACAACACCGCGACCCTGGGTCTGTCCTACAACGTCGACCTGTGGGACCGCAACAAGAACGCCACCCTGCGTGCCGAGGATGAAATGCATGCCGTGGCCGCCGACGCCCGTGCCGCCCAGCTCGAGCTGGAAGGCAATGTGGTGCGCACCTACGTGCAACTGGCGCTGCAGTACGGTCTGCTGGACAACACCGAGGCCATGCTCAAGGAGGAACAGAAGATCCTCGACCTGGCCCAGCGCCGCTTCAAGGGCGGCCTCGGTACCCAGCTGGAAATCACCCAGGCTGAATCCCCGCTGCCGGAAACCCGCCGCCAGATGGAAGCCCTGCAGGAAAACATCGCCCTGATCCGCAATCAGCTGGCCGCGCTGCTCGGTGCCGGCCCCGGTGCTGCCGACGGCATCACGCGGCCGACCATGCAACTGCAGACCGCGCTCGGCCTGCCCAGTGCGCTGCCGGCCGACCTGGTAGGCCGCCGCCCTGACATCAGCGCCGCCCGCTGGCGTGTGGAAGCGGCCGCCAAGGGGATCTCGGTGGCCAAGGCGGCTTTCTATCCCAACATCAACCTGCTGGCCGGCATCGGCCCCGCCGCCGCCGGTGGCGGGCTGTTCTCGTTCCTCTCGGCCCCCAATCTGCAAACCACCTACGGTCCGGCGATCTCGCTGCCCATTTTCGAAGGCGGACGCCTGCACGGCCAGCTGGGCGCGGCCAGTGCCGGCTATGACATCGAGGTGGAACACTACAACGCCCTGCTCTCGCAAGCCCTGAAAGGCATCTCCGACCAGGTCGTGACCCTGCAGTCGGTGGCGCGCCAGCAGAAGCAGGCGCAGGAATCGGTGCAGGCGGCGCAGAAGAACGTCGACATCGCCACTCGCGCCTACCAGCGCGGCCTGACCGACTATCTCAACATCCTGCATGCGCAGACCCAGTGGCTGCGCCAGCAACAGATCGTGCAGCAATTGCAGGCACAGCGCCTGGCGGCCTTCGCTGCCCTGCAGACCGCACTGGGCGGCGGCATCGAGGATGAAGCACCGGCCAAGGTGGCGGCACAATGAACACCCCTGCCCTTTCCATCAAAGCCCAGTTGCGCGAAGCTGCCACCGATTGGTGGCGCAGCGATGCGCCGACCTGGGTCTATGTCTTCAAGATGGTCTTCGCCGGCTTGCTGGCGCTGGGCATCGGTTACGGCCTGGATCTGGAATCACCGCGCTCGGCCCTCATTACCGTGTTCATCGTCATGCAGCCGCAAAGCGGCATGATCCTGGCCAAGAGCTTCTATCGCGTCATCGGTACGCTGGTCGGTTCGGCCGCGGTGGTGGTCTTCGTCGGCTTGTTTGCCCAGACCCCGGAACTGTTCCTGCTGGCCTCGGCACTGTGGATCGGGCTCTGTACCGTGGGCTCGGCCCATAACCGTAATTTTCGTTCCTATGGCTTCGTGCTCTCCGGCTATACGGTGGCGCTGATCGGCTTGCCCTCGGCCCTGCACCCGGCCGTCACCTTCGATTCGGTGATGACGCGGGTCAGCGAGATCATGGTCGGCATCGTCTGCGTGGGCCTGGTCAGCGCATTGGTATTCCCGCAGGCCAGCGCCCCCGGACTGGTGCGCATCATCCGCGGCCGCTTCACCGCCTTCGTCGACATGGTCAGTGCCACCTTGGGCGGCACCGCCGACCGCAAGCAGCTCGAAGCCACCAATGCCCGTTTCGTGGGCGACATCATCGGCCTGGAAGCCATGCGCAGCTCGGCCATCTTCGAGGACCCCGAAGTGCGCCTGCGCAGTGGCCGTCTCTCCCGCATGAACAGCGAGTTCATGGCCTTGTCGACCCGCGTGCATGCGCTGCACCAGCTGATGAACCGGCTGCATGCCAACCCGGCGCCAAGTGCCCGGGTGGTGATCGAGGCCATTTCACCCTACTACCGCGAAGTGCAGCCCCTGCTCACCCGCGCCAGCGGCGAGCCGGTCATGAGCGCGCTGGACGCCGCCGATGCGGCCCTGAAGCTGGATGCCTACAAGCGGGAACTGCCGCGCCGCGTGCGGGCCACGCGCCATACGCTGTCCGAGCAGTGCCAGAGCGACAGCGCCATGCTGGACTTCGATACGGCGTCCGAACTGCTGTATCGCGTCATCGAGGAACTGCACGCCTACACGCTGACCTATGCCTCGCTGACCCAGCGCCATCACGAGCGCGAGCAATGGGAGCACTCCTATGCGCCCAAGACCAGCATGACTACTGCCTTGATTGCCGGTGCCCGCGCCGCCATCGTGATGCTGGCCCTGGCCGCGTTCTGGATCGTCAGCGGCTGGCCCAGCGGCGACGTGGCCGTGCTCAATGCCGCCGCCTTCTGTGCCATCACCTCGGCCGCGCCCGATCCGGCCAAGGCGACCCGCACGGTGGCCATTGGCGTGCTGTTTGCTGCGGTAGCCGGCTACTTCTACACCTTCCATATCCTGCCGCGCCTGGATGGCTACTGGATGCTGGCCAGCGCGCTGATGCCGGTGCTGATGCTGGCCGTCTACCTGACCACCCGTCCCGCTTATGCAGGTTATGGCCTGGGGATCTGCATTTTCTTCCCGTTCCTGGCGGTGCCGGACAATTTTGCGCACTTCAATGCGGCCGGTTATCTGAACGAATCCGTGGCGCTGGTGGTATCGCTGATCGTCACAGCCGTGGCCTTCATGCTGCTCTTGCCGCCGACCACCGACTGGACCGTGCGCGTGCTGGAAAAGCAGTTGCGCAAGCAGGTGGTCGATGCCTGTTTCGGCAAGCTGGCGCATCTGGCCTTGAAGTTCGAGAGCGGTACCCGCGACCTGATGCACCAGATCACCATGTTCACCAGCAGCCGTCCCCTGCTACGTCAGAAGGCGCTGGGCTGGATGTTTGCCACGCTGGAAGTGGGCCACGCCATCATCGAACTGCGCAACGAGCTGCAGGGCATCCGCTCGGAGGCCCCGGACCTGCTGCCAGCCTCTGCCTATGCCGCCCTGAACCGTCTGCGTGAAGCCATTCCGGCGCTGTTTGCACAGCCCTCGGCGGCCACCCTGTCGGCGGCGCTGGCAGCCAACGATGCCACCATCGCCGAAGTCCAGGCCGCCATCGGTCCGCATTACCGCGAACGCAGCGAACGCCATCGCCTGCAACGCACCTTGAGTTACCTGCATTTCATCCGTACCGCCCTGCTCGATGAGCAATCGCCGCTGCACACCATGCGCGCCGGGGGCCAGAACAACACAACGGGAGCCCGCCATGCCACGTGAGATTTCCTTCTTCGACGCCTATATTCCGACCGTCCTGCTGCTGGCGGTGGTAGCCGCCGTGCTGGCCATGCTGGCCGACCGCGTGCTGGTGCGCTTCGGCTTCTACGAGCTGACCTGGCACCCTGCCTTGTTCCGGGTCAGCCTGTTCGTCTGCCTGGCGGCCTTGCTGGGGCTGGCGGTGTATCGCTAGCGCACCGCACTTCCTTGCGTACCCATCCCTTACGAAAAGATAAAGAAACAATCAGGAGTAGTTCATCATGCCGGTCAAATCGATTTTCCGCGTTCTCATCACCACGGCCATCTTCCTGCTGGCCATCCTGCTGGCCTGGAGCCTGTGGCAGCACTACATGCATTCGCCCTGGACCCGTGACGGCCGCGTGCGCGCCGACGTGGTCAATATCGCCCCCGATGTCTCGGGGCAGGTAGTGGCCTTGCCGGTGCGCGACAACCAGCTGGTCAAGAAAGGCGACCTGCTGATGGAAATCGACCCGGCCCGCTACACCCTGGCGCTGCAGCAGGCGGAGGCTGCCGTCACGGCGCGCAAGGCAGATCTGGACGTGCGCAAGGCGGAAGTGGAAGCGCGCCGCGCCGACCTGAACATGCGCCGTGCGCAAGCCCGCCGCCGTGCCGACGTGGATGCGCTGGTGGTCTCGCGCGAAGCCCGCGAAGATGCCGGCAGCCAGGTCACCGCCTCGCAAGCCCAGCTGGAAGCTGCCCAGGCCCAATTCCAGGGAGCGCAGGCGCAATACCAGGCCGCGTTGTCGCAGCGGGATACGGCCAAGCTGAACCTGGAACGTACCAAGGTCTTCTCGCCCGTGGATGGCTACATCACCAACCTGAGCGTGCGCCGGGGCGACTATGCGGCCGCCGGTGCAGCCAAGATCGCGGTGATCGACAGCCATTCCTTCTGGGTCTATGCCTACTTCGAAGAAACCAAGCTGCCACTCTTGTCCATCGGCGACCGCGCCAAGATCCAGCTGATCAACGGCGCTTCCATGGAAGGCCACGTGGACAGCATCGCCCGCGGCATCTATGACCGCGACAACCCGCAGAGCCGCGAACTGACGGCCGACGTCAACCCGACCTTCAACTGGGTGCGCCTGGCCCAGCGCATCCCGGTGCGCATCCACCTGGACAAGGTGCCGGACAATGTCTTGCTGGCCTCGGGGCTGACCTGCACGGTGGTGCTGGAGCCGGGCAGCGGCAAGCAGCAGGCGGTGGCAAAGAATTGATGACGTTGCAGTGAGATGAAGCGATGAGGCGACCTGGCGACGGGTCGCCTTTTTTTTACGGACGCTTGCGCATGACGGCACCGACGCACATGCCGACCGGCTTGAGCAGCTTGTCGGCCGTGGCCAGGGTGGGACTGGACTCACCGCGTTCGATGTCCTGCAGGGTACGGGCCGATACGCCGCACACCTTGGCATATTCGGCGATGGTCAGGCGCAAGGTGGTGCGGATCTTGCGGACCACGGCCGGCACCGGCAGCGTGGGATCGGCGGCCAGTTCGTCGAAGAGTGCGCGGCGCTCTTCCATCTGCTCGATGGCGCTCAGGGGTTTGAAGCGCTTGTCCATTCAGAGCGCCTCCAGCTGTGCCCGTACCTGGTCCACGGTGGCGGCCAGCGGGTCGAGGAAGGTGCTTTCGATACCCAGGCTGCGGCCATATGGCAGCAGGTCCGTCAGCGGCGATGCCATCTCGCGCAAGGCCGACCTGACCGGTTCCTGTTCGATCTGCGCGGCTTCGCAGGCCTGCGTGATGACGCTGGCCCACTGCGGCGAGCCTCCATCGTCACGTTCCCAGCGCATGCGCCGTGCAATGCCATCCGGATGCAGCCACATCGGGGCGAAGTCGAACAGCGGCGTCAGGCCGATCCGCCCCTGTGCATCGCGCCGGATGGCGGTATTGCGGGCGTGATTGTCCTTGTTGCGCAGGGCGATGTTGGCGATGTCGCGCTTCAGATATTCGATGATTTCGGGGAGCGGATCGGTGGCCACTTCTCCCAGCCTGGCGCACACCGCATTGTGTGTGGGAATGGCCGCAAAGCCGGTCACGCCGCACAGGGAAGCAATGCTTTCCTGGGCGTGGCGTACGACTTCGGTCCCGCGCACTTCGCGGTCAAAACGGGGGATGAACAAGGCCTTGCCGTGCAGTTCCAGCGCGCCGTGGACCTTCAGGCCCAAGTGTATCGCCAGCTGCATGTAGGGTGCCTCCAGACGCAAATCGTCGGCCAGATCCGGGTCGGGCCCGCGTCCGAACTTGACGATGTAATGGCGCTCAGCCTGCTCATCGGGCAAGGCGTGGCCGAGGTAGAACATGCCATCGC
>NZ_DBIC01000218.1:0-19484 GCF_002296545.1 Herbaspirillum sp. UBA812
CGCTTCCGCAAGGAAGAGGAGATGAAGAAGGGCAGCGACAAGGTCCGCGCCGATGGCTTCACCGGCGACGTCAAGATCCTGACCTCCTGCCCGTCCTGCTTCCAGGGCCTGTCGCGCTACAACGAGGATGCCGGCACCACCGCCGACTACATCGTGGTGGAAATGGCGCGTCACCTGCTGGGCGAAAACTGGATGCCGGAATACGTCGAGCGCGCCAACAATGGCGGCATCGAACGTATCCTGGTGTAAGCCATGAGTGCCTCCGTAGTTCCCGCTTGCGAGCTGTGCGCCGGCGATGGTGGCGAGGTGCTGTGGCAGCATCCGGCGTTTCGCGTGGTGCTGGTCGATGAGGCCGATTATCCGGGCTTCTGCCGGGTAATCTGCCATGCGCACGTGAAGGAAATGACCGACCTCGCCCCGGCGCAGCGCACGCTGCTGGCCAATGCGGTGTGGGCGGTCGAGGCCGCCCAGCGCGAGGTGATGCAGCCCGAGAAGGTCAACCTGGCCACGCTGGGCAACATGACCCCGCACGTGCATTGGCATGTGATCCCGCGCTTCACCGATGATCGCCATTTCCCCAGCCCGGTCTGGGCCGAGCCGCGCCGTGCGGCCGATGAGGCCTCGCTGGCCGCCCGCCGTGCACTGCTGCCGCAGTTGCGCGAGGCAGTGCGCCGGCATCTCGATGCGGCGGGCCTGACGGCCTGAGGCTGGCAGCAGCCCGGCGTGCGGTGACGCAGCCGGGCGCGATGTTTCTTCTCACCAATTTCAACAAGGGAGAGCCCATGAGCGCCCCGTCTTCTCCGGTTCCGGTGTCCTTCAAGGTACGCAAGCTCTCGCGCGTGGTCGAAGTCGAGTTCGATGACGGCGTGATGTTTTCCCTGCCCTTTGAACTGATGCGCGTTCTGTCGCCCTCGGCCGAAGTGCGCGGCCACGGACCGGGCCAGGAAGTGCTGCAGACCGGCAAGCGCGACGTCGAGATCCACGGCATCGAACCGGTCGGCAACTATGGCGTCAAACCGCTGTTCTCGGACGGCCACGCCAGCGGCATCTTCACCTGGGATTACCTCTACCAGCTCGGCCGTGACCAGGCTGCCCTGTGGGAAGCCTATCTGCAGAAACTGGAAGCGGCCGGCTTCACCCGTGAAAGCGGGCGTGATCACCAGCCCGTCGAAGGAGGCAACGCCCATGCCTGCGGCCATCATCACTGAGCAACCAGGCTGGCTCATCCGTGCCGCGCGTCCTGAGGATGCCGAGGGCGTCACTACCTTGGTGAACCTGCCGGGTTTCCGTTTCGGCACCCTGCGCCTGCCTTATCAGACACTGGAGCAGACCCGCCACTGGCTGAGTACCGGCGTCAACGGCGTCAACGGCGGCCTGCATCTGCTGGCCTTGCTGGATGACCAGGTAATCGGCCAGGCCAGCCTGCATCGTTCGGCCGGCAGGCGCGCGCACGCGGCCGGTATCGGCATGGGCGTGCACGATGCGTATTGCGGGCAGGGCGTGGGCAAGGCGCTGCTGGCCGAGCTGGTGCAGGCAGCCGATCAGTGGCTGGACATTCGCCGGCTGGAACTGACCGTATTCGCCGACAATGCGGCCGCGATCGCGCTTTACAGCAAGCTCGGCTTCGAAGTGGAAGGTACCTACCGCAAATATGCCTTCCGTGAGGGCCGCTACGTGGATGCCTTGTCGATGGCCCGGCTGCGCGAGCGCTGATACGCATCAAAACCTGCCACGGCAGCAAGCAAGCCCAAGCCGGATGCTCCCCTTATAATGTCGTCTTCATCGTTACAGGCCCAGCCATGACCAACACCACCCACTTCGGTTACGAAACCGTCAAAGAAGAAGAAAAGGTCCGCAAGGTCGCGGAAGTGTTCCACTCCGTCGCTGCCAAGTACGACGTGATGAACGACTTCATGTCGGCGGGCCTGCATCGCATCTGGAAAGCCTTCACCATCGCCCAGGCCGGCGTGCGTCCGGGCTTCAAGGTGCTCGACATCGCCGGCGGCACCGGTGACCTCTCCAAGGTCTTCGCCAAGCAGGCAGGTCCGAGCGGCGAAGTCTGGCTTACCGACATCAACGAATCCATGCTGCGCGTGGGCCGCGACCGTCTGCTCAACAAGGGCATCGTCACCCCGACCATGCTGTGCGATGCCGAGAAACTGCCCTTCCCGGACAATTATTTCGACCGCGTCTCGGTGGCCTTCGGCCTGCGCAACATGACCCACAAGGATGCCGCCCTGGCCGAGATGCGCCGCGTGCTGAAACCCGGTGGCAAGCTGCTGGTGCTGGAATTCTCCAAGGTCTGGGAACCGCTGAAGAAGCCCTATGACGTCTATTCCTTCTCGGTCCTGCCGTGGCTGGGCAAGAAGGTCGCCAACGATGCCGACAGTTATCGCTACCTGGCCGAGTCGATCCGCATGCACCCCGACCAGGAAACCCTGAAGCAGATGATGGAACAGGCCGGCCTGGATCGCGTGCAGTATTTCAACCTGACCGCCGGTGTGGCTGCGCTGCATACGGGCATTAAGATGTGATTAATGCTGGGCGCGCCAGCATTAAGGCTGGCTTAATTCTGCCCGGCGACAATGATGGCTCCGATGTGGCGGCTTGCTTTTCCCTCGGCCCGCTCGCCACTTCGTCATCATCCACAAGAGGCAAGCCCATGAAAAAAATATTCCTCGCACTGCTGCTGGCGATCACTTCGCTCTCCCTCATCATGTCGCCCGCCGAGGCCAAGCGCCTGGGTGGCGGTGGTTCCTTCGGCAAGCAATCCTCCAATTACTCGCGCCAGGCGGCGCCCTCTGCGCCGTCTTCGCCGTCCTATAGCCAGCCTTCCCGTCCTGCCGCACCGGCCGCCGCGCCGTTAAGCGCTCCCATGCCCAAGCCCGCCAGTCCCTGGCGCAATGTGCTGGGCGGTGCACTGCTGGGCTTCGGCCTCGGTGCGCTGATGTCGCACTTCGGGATCGGTGGCGCACTCGGCGGCATGCTGGGTTCGCTGCTGACCATTGCGCTGCTGTGCGCGGCGGTGATCTTCCTGATCCGCCTGTTCGCCCGTGGCCGTGAAGCGCAGAACAACAATCCGGCCTATGCCACGCCGATGCCGGGCGTGAGCCCCATTGGCAGCGCTGCCGGTGCCACACCGGAAATCGGCTCCGGCCTGCGCGACGTCAATCCGCCGCCGGCGGTCCCGCACGCGGCACCGGCAGCACTGCAAGGCAACAGCGACGGTGGTACGGCCCAGCCGGCGCAGATCCAGCAATGGGGTATTCCGGAGGGCTTTGATACGGCCGGATTCGTGCGCAATGCCAAGACCTATTTCATCCGCCTGCAGGCGGCGTGGGATCGCGCCGATGTCAACGACATCCGTGAATTCACCACGCCCGAGATGTTCGCCGAACTGCGCATGCAGCTGACCGAACGTGGTGCAGCCCCCAATGCCACCGATGTCGTGCAGCTCGATGCGCAACTGCTGGGCATCGAGACCATGGCCTTCGATTACCTGGCCACGGTGCGCTTCCAGGGGCTGATCAAGGAAGCGCCGGATGCCTCGGCCGAACCCTTCGCCGAGATCTGGAATCTCTCCAAGCCGCTCAACGGCACTGGCGGCTGGGTGCTGGCGGGTATCCAGCAGGTCTGATGCAGGCACAAGGCGCGCTGGATCAAGCCCGCCGCAGTGCCTGAACCTTGCCAGCGCGCCAAGCTGGTACACTTGAAACCGCCCGGCTTTTGCGGGCGGTTTTGTTTTGGCGGAGGGAATTCTTTCTGCTCCGGCGTACTCAACCCGTAGTCCTCCGATCCACCCCGATTCTGGAATCCATGTCCGTGCTGCCCGATCCGTCCACTCTTGTCTCCGGCCTCGACCCGATGAAACCTGCCGCTGCGGTGATCAATCACCTGCTGGCCCAGGAACCGTGGGCGCGCGACACCCTCATGGCCCACGCCGGCAAGGTCGCCTGCATCGATACCGGCGTCATGCAATTGCGCCTGAAGGTGACCGGCGACGGCTACCTGCAGGAGGTGCCGGCCGATGCGCTGGCCAATGTCACCATCCGCCTGAAGCTGTCCGACCTGCCGCTGATTGCCGCCAACCGCGAGCGCGCCGTCTCTTACGTCAAGCTGGAGGGCGATGCCGATTTCGCCAATGCCATTTCGCAACTGAGCCAGAAGCTGCGCTGGGATGCCGAGGATGACCTCTCCCGCGTGGTCGGCGATGTTGCTGCAACCCGCATCGTCTCCGGCGCGCGTGGCCTGTTTGAAGCAGCCCGCACCACCCAGCGCAAGCTGACCGAAAACCTTGCCGAGTATTTCCTGGAAGAACAACCGATGCTGATCCGCCCCCGCCAGTTGCAGGATTTTTCCGCCGACGTCGTGCGCCTGCGCGATGACCTGGAACGCCTGTCCAAACGCATCGAGAAACTGGAGCGTCGTTAAATGCTGCTGCGTTCCATGCGTCTGCTCAAGATCATCCGTGTCGCCATTCTCTACGGCCTGGATGAAATCATCGCCTCCGAATTTGCGCCGCCGCGCATCGCCCGCATCATCAACCGCATCTTCTTCTGGCGCGACCTGACGGCGCCGCGCGGTGAGCGCCTGCGCCGCGCGCTGGAAGATCTCGGTCCCATCTTCATCAAGTTCGGCCAGGTCCTCTCGACCCGGCGCGACCTGATGCCGCCCGATATCGCCAATGAGCTGACGCTGCTGCAGGACCGCGTGCCGCCCTTCGAATCGGAACTGGCGGTCAAGCAGATCGAAAAGTCCTTGGGCGCGCATCCGGACCAGCTCTTCGCCAGCTTCGAGCGCACCCCGGTGGCCTCGGCCTCGATTGCGCAGGTCCACTTCGCCACCCTGAAAGATGGCAAGGAAGTGGCCGTCAAGGTGCTGCGTCCCGGCATGCGCGACATCATCGATCACGACATCGGCCTGATGCATGTGGCTGCCGACTGGCTGGAACGCCTGTGGGCCGATGGACGTCGCTTGAAGGCCAAGGAAGTCGTGGGCGAGTTCGACAAGTACCTGCACGACGAGCTGGACCTCATGCGCGAAGCGGCCAATGCCAGCCAGCTGCGCCGCAACTTCGCCGAGTCCACGCTGCTGATGGTGCCGGAGATGTATTGGGATTATTGTTCATCCTCGGTCATCGTGATGGAGCGCATGTACGGCATCCCGATCTCGCAGACCGAGCGCCTGCGCGCCGAAGGGGTCGACCTGTCCAAGCTCTCGCGCGATGGCGTGGAGATTTTCTTCACCCAGGTGTTTCGCGATGGCTTCTTCCACGCCGACATGCACCCCGGCAACATCCTGGTGTCGGTGGCCCCGGAAACCTTCGGCCGCTACATCGCGCTGGATTTCGGCATCGTCGGCACGCTCAACGATTACGACAAGGATTACCTGTCGCAGAATTTCCTGGCCTTCTTCCGCCGCGACTACAAGCGCGTGGCCGAGGCCCACATCGAATCCGGATGGGCGCCCAAGGAAACCCGCGTCGATGAACTCGAAGCTGCCGTGCGTGCCTGCTGCGAACCGATCTTCGACCGACCGTTGAAGGACATCTCCTTCGGCCAGGTGCTGCTGCGCCTGTTCCAGACCTCGCGCCGTTTCAACGTGGAAGTGCAGCCGCAACTGGTGTTGCTGCAGAAGACCCTGCTCAACGTCGAAGGCCTGGGCCGCCAGCTTGATCCGGACCTGGACCTGTGGAAGACCGCCAAGCCCTATCTCGAACGCTGGATGAGTGAGCAGATCGGCTGGCGCGGTTTCGTCGAACAGCTGAAGGTGGAAGTGCCGCGTTACAGCCGCCTGCTGCCGGAACTGCCGCGCCTGGCGCATCAGGCGCTGACGCGCTATACCGACGGTGAGAGCCAGCCGCAGAACACCGAGCTGATCCGCAAGCTGCTGGCCGAGCAGCGGCGCACCAACATGCTGCTGGGCGTGATCGTTTATTTCGGGGGCGGGCTCATCGGCGGCATCATCGTGATCCAGGTGCTGATGCACTTCCTGAAGTTCTATTGATGTAAATGATTTAGATGATTTAGATGATTTAGATGATTCGGATGATTTAGATAGTTTGGTTAATTTGGTAACTATCTAAAACTGTCTTCAGCAAGCGCCGGCCTATGCCGGCGTTTCGCATGGTTCAACCCAAAACAACAGAGGCCAAGAACACCGTGGGAATCAACGACACCAGCCTGCCCGATGCACGCGTGCGCATGTTGCCTTACATCGTGGCGGCGACTTTCTTCATGGAGTATCTCGATACCACCATCATCGCCACGGCCTTGCCGCAGATGGCGCAGTCCTTCGGTGTCGGCCCCAACGAACTGAGCCTGGGCATGACGGCCTACATGCTGACGCTGGCCGTCTTCATTCCCATCAGCGGCTGGGTGGCCGACCGCTTCGGTTCGCGCACGGTGTTCGGCATCGCCATTGCCATCTTCACGCTGGCTTCCGTTTTGTGTGGCTATTCGCAGAACGTGTGGGAGTTCACCGCAGCGCGGGTGCTGCAAGGCTTGGGTGGCGCAATGATGGTACCGGTCGGGCGCATGATCGTGGTGCGCAGTACCGGCAAGGACAGGCTGATGAAAGCCATTGCCACCATCACCTGGCCGGCCATCGTGGCGCCGGTGGTGGGGCCGTCGATCGGTGGCTTCATCACCACCTACGCATCATGGCACTGGATCTTCCTGATGAACGTACCGTTCGGGTTTGCGGCTTTCATTGCCGTCATGCGCGTGGTGCGCAATGAACACGGCCACAGCAAGCGGCCGCTGGACGTGATCGGTTTCCTGCTCTCGGGCGCGGCGCTGACCTCGCTGCTGTATGGCACCGAGATCGCCAGCCATATGGAATCCAACATCAAGGTGGCGGCAGGCTTCGTGGCCCTCGGCGTGGTGCTCGGGTACTGCGCGTGGCGGCACATGCAGCGCATCGAACATCCGCTGCTGGATTTTTCCAACCTGCGCATTCCGACCTATTCGGTGACGGTGCTGACCGGTTCGCTCACGCGTATCGGCGTCGATGCAGTGCCTTACCTGATGCCGCTGATGTTCCAGATCGGCTTCGGCCTGACGGCTTTCCAGTCGGGTTTGCTGCTGCTGGCCACCGCTCTCGGCAATCTCGGCATGAAGGCGTTTACCACGCGCATTCTGCAGCGCTTCGGTTTCCGTAGCGTCGCGGTCAACAATGCGGCCATCGCGGGTTGCCTCATCATCGCCTGCGGCCTGCTCACGCCGGGCACGCCGCTGCCGGTGATCCTGGGGGTGATCTTCTGCTACGGGCTGTCGCGGTCGATGCAGTTCTCGACCCTGGCCACGCTGGCTTATGCGGACATCAGCGATGCCCGCAAATCCTCGGCCAGCACGCTGTGGAGCGTGGCGCAGCAGATGACCATCGGCATGGGCATCGCCTTCGGTGCGCTGGCCTTGCGTATCGCGGCGGCGATCCGGGGCGAGGAGATCGATGCCACCGGCGCGCATTTCACGCTGGGCGATTTCCAGTGGGCCTTTGCGATGGCCGGGGTGGTGACGCTGGTTTCAGTGATCGGCTATCGCGGCCTGGCGCGGGACGCCGGCAGCAATATCGGTGGCGGGATGCGCGCCGCGCAAGGCAAGCGCTGAACTTCTCGGACGTGTATTCAGCGGTGCGCCGAAAAGCGCTCCGCCAGCCGCTCGCGGCGGAAGTGCTCCACCACGAAATCGACGAATACCCGCGTCTTGGCCGGCAGCAGCCGCGCCGCGGTGAAGTAGAGCGAGAGCATGCCGGTATCCACGTACCAGTCCGGCAGCACCCGCACCAGCGTGCCGCGATCCAGATAGAGCAGGGCATGCGGCATCGACACCAGCGTGATGCCCAGCCCCGCTTCGGCCACCTCGCAAGCCGCATTGGCATCGCTCATGGTCATGCGTTGCTGCAGCGTGACCGGTGCCTGCTGGCCGTCGTGGTCGCGTAGCGAGAAGGGCCGTACGCGCCCGGTCTGGGGCGAGCGGATCAGGATGCCCGCGTGCTCGGCCAGGTCGGCCGGCGAGCGCAAGGCGGGATGCGCCTCCAGATAGGCGGGTGAAGCCAGCAGCACCCGATGCGCCGGGGCCAGCTCGCGCGCCACCACGCCCGGCGAGAGCTCGGTGCCGCCGGCGATGGCGGCATCAAAGCCCTCGGTGATGAGATCCACCGAGCGGTTCTCGAAATGCCAGTCCGGCTGGATGCCCGGATAGCGCCCCAGGAATTCTCCCAACAAGGGCACGATGTATTGCCGCCCGAATCCTGTCCCCATGCTGACCTTGAGCGTGCCGGCCGGCTGCCCGCCAGCGCTGGCGAGATTGGCCACGGCGCTGCGGATGGCTTGCAGGCCGCCGCCCACTTCCTGCAGAAAGCGCTCACCTGCCTCGGTCAGCGAGAGCTTGCGGGTGCTGCGGTGAAACAGGCGCACGCCCAGTGAAGTCTCCAGCCGTGCCACGTTCTTGCCCACGGCCGCCGACGTCAGGCCGAGCTGGCGTGCCGCCGCCGAAAAGCTGCCGGCGTGGGCCGCAGCGACGAAGCATTCGATGCTGGTCATGGTTTCCATCGCTCGATTCTAAACCATTGGTTTAAAAAGAAGATAGGGATTGCCAGCTAGTCGCCACATAATCAAGCGCCGATACTTGCTTCAACCCGGACGCACACAGCAGCACGCCGCTGCAGGCCGACGGGGCCAACCCATCACTTTCAAGGAGCAAGATCATGAACAAGCAAATCCAGACCACCGCCGCATCCCCATCCGCATCCACCCTGGCCTCCAAGGTTGCCTTCGTGCAAGGCGGTTCGCGCGGCATCGGCGCGGCCATCGTGCAGCGCCTGGCCGCCGAAGGCGCCACCGTCGCCTTCACCTATGTCACTTCGCCGGACAAGGCGCAAGCCCTGGTCTCCCGCGTGGAAGCCGCCGGTGGCCGCGCGCTGGCGATCCAGGCCGACAGCGCCGATGCAGCCGCCCTGCAGCAAGCCATCCGCCTGGCCGCAGAGACCTTCGGCCGGCTCGATATCCTGGTGAACAATGCGGGCGTGCTGGCCATGGGCCCCATCGATGAGTTCAAGCTGGAGGACCTGGATCGCACCCTGGCCGTGAATGTGCGCAGCGTGGTCGTGGCGACCCAGGCCGCCGTACGCTACATGGGCGAAGGTGGCCGCGTCATCAGCATCGGCAGCACCAATGCCGACCGCATCCCCTTTGCCGGCGGTGCCGTGTATGCCATGAGCAAGTCGGCGCTGGTCGGCCTGACCAAGGGTCTGGCCCGTGACCTTGGTGCGCGTGGCATCACCGTCAACAACGTCCAGCCCGGTCCGGTCGATACCGACATGAACCCGGCCAACAGCGACTTCGCCACTTCCCTGACCGGCCTGATGGCACTGCCGCGCTATGGCAAGGCTGAGGAAATCGCCAGTTTCGTGGCCTATCTGGCAGGTCCGGAAGCGGGCTACATCACCGGTGCCAACCTGATGATCGATGGCGGTTTCTCGGCTTGATCGCTGCTCAGTCCATCACTCTCAGGACGAAAAAAAACCTCGCACCGGTCTGCACCGGGCGAGGTTTTTTCACGAGAGGGGGAATCAGGCGAACAGGCGAGCCAATTCTACGCCCGGCTCCGGGGCACGCATGAAGGCTTCACCGACCAGGAAGGCATGCACGTCGGCATCGCGCATGCGCTTGACATCGTCCGGGGTGGCGATCGCCGATTCGGTGACCACCAGCTTTTCCGGGGGGATGCGTGGCAGCAGGTTCAGCGTGGTGTCGAGCGTGGTCTCGAAGGTGCGCAGGTTGCGGTTGTTGATGCCCAACAGGCGCGTCCTGAGCTTGAGTGCGGCGTCCAGTTCAGCCTGGTCATGGACTTCCACCAGCACGCTCATGCCCAGCTCATGGGCGCAGGCTTCCATGTCGGCCATCAGGCCGTGGTCCAGCGCAGCCACGATCAGCAGGATGGCGTCCGCGCCCCAGGAGCGCGCTTGATAGATCTGGTAATGATCCATCATGAAATCCTTGCGCAGTACCGGCAGGGCACACGCGGCGCGCGCCTGCTTGAGGTAGTCCGGCGAGCCCTGGAAGAATTGTTCATCGGTCAGTACCGACAGGCAGGCCGCGCCATGTTCGGCATAGCTCACCGCGATCTCGGCCGGCTTGAAGTCGGGACGGATCACGCCCTTGGAAGGCGAGGCTTTCTTGACTTCGGCAATCACGCCGGCCTGGCCGTTGGCGATCTTGCCGCGCAGGCTCTCTTCGAAATTGCGCAGTTCCGAGCGCAATTCGCTATCGGTTTCCACATCGCGGCGCAGGCTGGCGAGGTCGCGCTGCTGCTTGGCGATGCGGACTTCCTCGGCCTTGACGTCGAGGATCTTGTTGAGGATGTCGGACATGGGGCTCCTGTCAGGGGTCTGAGTTGAGGGGCGGAGATCAGTGCTTGCCGCCGAGCTGGCGGGTCACCTGGACGAACTGGTCCAGCTTGGCACGCGCCGCACCGGAAGCGATGGTGGCACGCGCCGTCTGCAGGCCCTCGGCGATCGAGGGCGCAACGCCGGCCGCATACAGGGCGGTGGCGGCATTGATGACTACGATGTCGTGCACCGGACCGGGTTCCCCACGCAGGGCTTCGAAGATTTTCTCCTTGGACTCGGTGGCATTGCCGACCTGCAAGTTGCGGCTGGCAAACATGGAGAGGCCGAAATCTTCCGGATGGATCTCGTATTCGCGGATCTCGCCGTTGACCAGTTCGCCCACCATGGTGGCGCCGCCCAGCGTGACTTCATCCAGGTTGTCTCGGCCCCAGACCACGATGGCGTGCTGCGCGCCCAGGCGTTGCAGTACGCGCACCTGGATGCCGACCAGGTCGGCATGGAACACACCCATGAGGATGTTGGGAGCACCGGCCGGATTGGTAAGCGGACCGAGGATGTTGAAGATGGTGCGCACGCCCAGCTCCTTGCGCACCGGCGCCGCATGCTTCATGGCGGCGTGGTGGTTGGGGGCGAACATGAAGCCGATGCCGGTCTGGGCGATCGATTGCGCCACTTGTTCGGGTTGCAGGTTGATGTCTGCGCCCAGGGCTTCGAGCACGTCAGCGCTGCCCGAGGAGGAGGACACGCTGCGTCCGCCATGCTTGGCTACGCGCGCACCGGCGGCCGCCGCCACGAACATGGAGGCGGTGGAAATGTTGAAGGTGTGCGCACCGTCGCCGCCGGTGCCGACGATGTCGAGCAGGCGCGAGGTGTCGGCCATCGGCACCTTGGTGGCGAATTCGCGCATGACCTGGGCGGCGGCGGCGATCTCGCCGATGCTTTCCTTTTTCACGCGCAGGCCCATGGTGAGGGCCGCGATCATCACCGGCGACATCTCGCCGCTCATGATCTGGCGGAACAGGGTCAGCATTTCATCGTGGAAGATTTCGCGATGCTCGATACAGCGCAGCAGCGCTTCTTGGGGAGTGATGGGCATGTCTTGTCTCGATTTGTCTAATGGTCTCAGCCGTGGGCGCTGCCGGTCAGGAAGTTCTTGAGCAGGGCGTGGCCGTGCTCGGAGAGGATGGACTCGGGGTGGAACTGCACGCCTTGCAGGTCGAACTCCTTGTGACGCACGCCCATGATTTCGCCATCATCGGTCCAGGCGGTCACTTCCAGGCAATCCGGCAGGGTGGCACGTTCGATGGCCAGCGAGTGGTAGCGGATCACGGTGTAGGGAGTGGGCAGGTCTTTGAAGACGCCCACGCCGGTGTGCGCAATCTTGGACGTCTTGCCATGCATGACCTGCTTGGCGCGGATGATGTTGCCGCCGAAGGCTTCACCGATGGCCTGGTGGCCGAGGCAGACGCCGAGGATGGGCAGCTTGCCGGAAAATTCCTTGAGCAGGTCCACGCAGATGCCGGCTTCCTTGGGGCTGCAGGGGCCGGGGGAGAGGCAGATGCGTTCGGGGTTGAGCTTCTTGATGTCATCCAGCGTGATCTCGTCATTGCGGATGGTCAGCACCTCTTCGCCCAGCTCGCCGAAGTATTGCACCAGGTTGTAGGTGAAGGAGTCGTAGTTGTCGATCATCAGCAGCATTTAGATTTCTCCGTCCAGGCCATCTTGCACTTGTTCAGCAGCGCGCAATACGGCACGCGCCTTGTTTTCGGTTTCTTCCCATTCCATTTCCGGCACCGAGTCGGCCACGATGCCGGCGGCCGCCTGCACGTACAGCGTGCCATCCTTGATGACGCCGGTACGGATCGCAATGGCCACGTCCATCTCGCCGCCGAAGGAGAGATAACCGCAGGCGCCGCCGTAGATGCCGCGCTTGGTCGGTTCCAGTTCGTCGATGATTTCCATGGCGCGCACCTTGGGGGCGCCCGAGAGGGTGCCGGCCGGGAAGGTGGCCTTGAGCACATCCAGGTTGGACATGCCGGGTTTGAGGATGCCCTCGACGTTGGAGACGATGTGTTGCACGTGGGAATATTTTTCGATCACCATCTGGTCGGTGACCTTGACGCTGCCGGTGGTGGCGATGCGGCCGATGTCGTTGCGGGCCAGGTCGATCAGCATCACGTGTTCAGCGATTTCCTTGGGATCGGCCAGCAGTTCGCGCGCCAGCTGTTCATCGCGCTCGATGGTGGAGCCGCGTGGGCGGGTGCCGGCCAGCGGGCGGATGGTGATCTTCTTCTGGCCTTCGCCGATGGATTCGTTGCGCACCAGGATTTCCGGCGAGGCACCGACGATCTGCATGTCGCCGAAGTTGTAGAAGTACATGTAAGGGGAGGGGTTCAGCGAACGCAGCGCGCGGTACAGCATCAGCGGCGAATCCACATAGGATTTCCTGAGCCGCTGGCCGATCTGCACCTGCATCAGGTCGCCGGCCATCACGTATTCCTTGGCGCGGGCCACGGCCTTGAGATATTCGTCCTTGGGGAATTCGCGGATCGTTTCGGTACGCACCGAACCGGTGGTCACCGGTGCATCGGCCGGGCGGCGCAGCATGGCGCGCAGGTCGCGCAGGCGCTGGCGGCCACGGGAGAAGGCTTCCGGCTGGGTGGGGTCGGCGTAGACGATCAGGTAGAGCTTGCCGGAGAGGTTGTCGATGACGGCCAGTTCTTCGGTCAGCAGCAGCTGGATGTCGGGCAGGCCCAGCGTATCTTGCGGGGCGCTGTTTTCCAGGCGTTTTTCGATGTAGCGCACGGCGTCGTAGCCGAAGTAGCCGGCCAGGCCGCCGCAGAAGCGCGGCATGCCTGGACGGATAGCGACCTTGAAGCGGGATTGATACTCGGCGATGAATTCCAGCGCATTGCCTTCGGCGGTCTCGATGACCTCGTCATTCTTCAGCACCTCGATCTGCTGGCCGCTGCAGCGAATCTTGGTGGAGGCGGGCAGGCCGATGAAGGAATAGCGGCCGAAGCGTTCGCCACCGACCACCGACTCCAGCAGGAAGGTGTTCTTGCCGGTGTTGTGGCTCTGGGCCAGCTTGAGATAGAGCGTCAGCGGGGTTTCCAGGTCGGCGAAGGCTTCGGCGATCAGGGGGATGCGGTTGTAGCCTTCGGCGGCCAGCGATTTGAATTCGAGTTCGGTCATGTGTCACTCCAGACCGCCATTGTAGGGTACGCGGGCCTGGCCGCAGACCGGCGCGCAGACGCCATGAAGCCATGGACGCGATGCACGCGGATGCAGCAGACAGGTGCGGACTCTCGTCAGCGGTGTCGTTATGAGAATTACGGGAAATGCGGAGGATGCGGTACCACAACAAACGACCCGGCACGCAGGTGCGGCCAGGTCCAGGCGTCAATTACTGCGCCTGGAATTGCCAGCGTCGCCACAGCCAGGCCTCAGGGGCGGCTGTCGGTTGAGCGGTTCGTTTGTTGTTACGAAACATTGATGTGGGTCGCGATTGGATCTTCGGTCTGTCGACCGGTGAGCTGACGGGCTGTCAGTCCACCGAGATTTGCTGCGCTGCTTCTACAAGCGTCGAAACTATACCATCCGAATCGACGTCGTGTATAGATTCACCGTGATTGTATCCATACGGAACATTCAGGACACGGCAACCGGCCGCGCGGGCGGCCTGTGCATCGTTGCTGGAGTCGCCGATGGCCACGACCTGCGCGGGTTGCAGGGCGAAATCCTCACAGACTTGCAGCAAGGGCATGGGATCAGGCTTCTTCTTCGGGAAGGAATCGCCGCCATAGACGATCTCGAAGAAATCGCGCAGCCCCTTCTTCTGCAGCAGCGGTACAGCGAAGGCCAGCGGCTTGTTGGTCACGCAGGCCAGGCGCAGGCCCTTGGCGCGCAGGGCTTGCAGGCCTTCGACCACGCCCGGGTAGAGCGAGGAATAGTCGCCATTGATGGCCAGGTAGTGCTCGGTGTAGCTGTCCAGCGCCTGCTGGAAGTATTGCGCCGCCTCGTCCTCGGCATAGTCCACGGCGAGCACGCGCCGGATCAGGTTCTCGGTCCCCTTGCCGACGAAGTTGACGATGGTTTCCTGGGACAGGGGCGTGAGTCCCAATTCTTCACGCATGCGGTTGACCGCGACGTGGAAGTCAGCGGCCGTGTCCAGCATGGTGCCGTCGAGGTCGATGATGGCGGCCTTGATGTTGGTCAGATTCTTCATATGCCCGGTAAACCTCGTTGTTTGTTCGTCTGGCGAAGGGGAGGTGCGATCAGACCTGGGCCAGTTCTGCGCGCATGGCGTCGATGACGGCCTTGTAGTCCGGCTTGCCGAAGATGGCCGAACCGGCCACGAAGGTGTCGGCACCGGCGCGGGCGGCCGCGGCGATGTTCTCGACCTTGATGCCGCCATCGACTTCCAGCAGGATGTCGCGGCCGGATTCATCGATGCGGCGGCGCACTTCGGCGATCTTTTTCAGGGCTTCCGGAATGAAGGACTGGCCGCCGAAACCGGGGTTCACCGACATGATCAGGACCATGTCCAGCTTGTCCATCACGTGATCCAGGTAATGCAGCGGCGTGCCGGGGTTGAATACCAGACCGGCCTTGCAGCCGTTGTCGCGGATCAGTTGCAGGGAGCGGTCGATGTGCTCGGAGGCTTCCGGGTGGAAGGTGATGAGGTTGGCACCGGCCTTGGCGAAATCGGGGATGATGCGGTCCACCGGCTTGACCATCAGGTGCACGTCGATCGGCACTTGCACGTGCGGGCGGATGGCTTCACACACCAGCGGGCCGATGGTCAGGTTGGGGACATAATGGTTGTCCATCACGTCGAAGTGAATGAAATCGGCACCGGCGGCGACGACATTGCGCACTTCTTCACCCAGGCGGGCGAAATCGGCGGACAGGATGCTGGGGGCGATACGGAAGGTCGGCATGGCTGTAAACAAAGGATGGCTGAATCGACATTGGCCGTCGGGCGCAGGCGCGAAGGCGGCAAAACCGCTATTCTACCTTGCTGCAGCGGTCGCAGGCCCGGCCGATGCGCCGTCAGGCCTGCCTGCGGCGGTCCTGCGGAACGCATCGGCTTGCGCTGCTTGCTGAATTCGTGTGCAATCCGGGGTGGCCGCGCGGGCAAGACCGATTGCAAATCGCCGGCGCGGCGGCAGTCCCCTTCACAACACAGGAAATTCCATGGCAGCGTATGAGTTCACGGTGACGGTCAAGACCCAGTACCTGGAGGAACAATCCGATCCATCGCGTTCGCATTACGTGTTCGCCTATGCGATCACCATCGTCAATACCGGCACGGTCCCTGCCCAGTTGATCTCGCGCCACTGGGTCATCACCGACGCCAACAACCACGCGCAGGAAGTGCGCGGCCTGGGCGTGGTCGGGCATCAGCCCTTCCTGCAGCCCGGTGAGCAGTTCGAGTACACCAGCGGTACCTCGCTCGGGACCCCCCAGGGCAGCATGCATGGTGAATATTTCTGCGTGGCCGAGGATGGCGAGCAATTCGACGTGCGCATCCCCGAGTTCGTGCTTTCACTGCCGCGCACCTTGCACTGAATTTTTCTTCCTGAGGCGGGACAACGGATTTTTCAGCGCGGGTCGCTGTCTGTCGTCTCTCGCGCTGGCTGCTGTTTCTTTTCCTGCGCTTCTTTCTGCCTGGCGCTGACGGGCCGGCCATTGTGTTCCTTGCGGCCCGAGAACATGGTCCACCAGACGATGAAGACCAGCACGAAGAAGGCGGCACTGGCCTCCAGGATCAACCACAACATGAATTTGTCTCCAATGTCATTGAATCGTTTTGCCAAGCTGTCGGCGCTGCGGCGTCTTAGTGTACCTGCGATGGCGGTCTCGGTCGCTGTCCTGCTGGCGGCCTGCCAGACTACGCCGCTGACCACGCCGGCTCCGAGCCAGCCGTCGCCCAAGCCAGTGGCCCAGCCGGGCCCGGCCATGCGCGCCACCACCTTCGCCCAGCTCCCGGGCTGGAACAATGACGACCTGCGCGAGGCCTGGCCAGCGCTGCAGTCTTCCTGCTCGGTCATGATTCGCAAGCCCGAGTGGCGCGCCGCCTGTGGCGCGGCGCAGCAGGTCAATGCCAATGACCTTGGCTTCCTGCGCCAGTATTTCGAGACTTATTTCACGCCGTATCAGCTGTTCAATCCCGATGGCACCGACACCGGGCTGGTGACCGGCTACTACGAGCCCCTGCTGCGCGGTTCGCGCCGCCGCGCCGGGCCGTATCAGACACCGCTTTACCAGGCGCCGGACGACCTGCTGACCATCGACATGGCCAGCGTCTATCCCGAACTGAAGAACCTGCGCCTGCGCGGCAAGGTGGTCGGACGCAAGGTGGTGCCGTATCCGACGCGCGCCGAGTTGATGCAGGGCAATAGCTTGTCCGGCAAGGAAATCGTCTGGGTGGATGATCCGGTGGAGGCCTTCTTCCTGCAGGTGCAGGGCTCGGGCCGCGTGTATCTGCCGGAGTCGCGCGAGACCATTCGCCTGGCCTATGCGGACCAGAATGGCCGTCCCTACAAGTCGATCGGACGCTATCTGGTGGACAAGGGGGAGATGGAGCTGTCCCAGGCATCCGCACAGAACATCAAGGCCTGGGTGCAGGCCAATCCGGCGCGCAAGGAAGAGTTGCTCAATGCCAATCCCAGCTATGTCTTCTTCAAGGAAGAAAAGCTGCCGGATCCTTCCAAGGGACCCAAGGGGGCGCAAGGCATCCCGCTGACCCCGCAGCGTTCCATCGCCATCGACCCGCAGCATGTGCCGCTGGGGGCACCGGTGTTCCTGGCGACCACGCTGCCCAATAGTGACCGGCCGCTGCAGCGGCTGGTGGTGGCGCAGGATACGGGCGGTGCCATTCGTGGCGTGGTGCGGGCCGACTATTTCTGGGGCTTTGGCGACGAGGCCGAGGATCGCGCGGGGGCCATGAAGCAGCGCGGCATGATGTGGGTGCTGCTGCCCAAGGGGATGACGCCGCCCGGTGGCAACTGAATTCCTCTTCTTTCCTTGCGGCAATGAAAAAGCCTGATCCTGTCGAGGGATCAGGCTTTTTTGCCGATTGAGGAGCCTATCTACAAGAATCAGCGCAGTACCAGCACCGGGATGGTCGAATGCGTCAGCACCTTCTGCGTCTTGCTGCCCAGGAAGATGCGCGAGAGGCCGCTGCGTCCGTGGGAGGCCATGAAGATGGCGTCGCAGCCGTGCAGTGTCGCCGCCTTGATGATTTCTTCATCGGGATTGAAGGACATCACGATCTCCGTCTGGCAGGGTACGCCGGCGGCGGCCGCAGCATCTGCGATCTTCTTGATGTGCTGGTTGGCCAGGGTTTTGACGTTTTCTTCATAAAGGGCGGGATCGATCGCCATCGAGCTCTCGGCCAGCGGCGAGAAGGGGTAGGGTTCGGCCACCGAGATGCCGACGATGCTTGCGCCGCTGTTTTTGGCGTAGTCGATGGCCGTCGCGATGGCCTTGTCCGAGCGTTCGGAGCCGTCCGTGGGGACCAGGATATTCTTGAACATGTTCGCCTCCTTATATAGGGATAGGGTATGCGCCGCTGCGCACAGGGAATGACTCCAATATAGTCCCGTGGTGCCTTGCCCGCATGAAATTCTTGGCAGTCATTGCGCCAGGTCGGACTGGCGCATTATTTTTGGCTTATTCTTGCGGTTCGCCGTGCCGGTTGCTGCCACGCCCGGGCGGATTGCCGATTCATTCATAAGAAGGAGACCCACTATGAGCTATGAAAACATCCTGGTCGAGACCCATGACAAGGTCGGCCTGATCCGCCTGAACCGTCCCAAGGCGCTCAATGCCTTGAGCGACGATCTGATGAGCGAGCTGGGAACGGCATTATTGGCCTTCGATGCGCAGGAAGAGATCGGCTGCATCATCGTCACCGGCAGTGAGAAGGCCTTCGCGGCGGGGGCTGATATCAGTGTGATGGCCGGGTTTGATTATATGGATGTCTTCAATGGGGAATTCATCACACGCAACTGGGAGACCCTGCGCCGCATCCGCAAGCCGGTGATTGCCGCAGTGGCGGGCTATGCGCTGGGCGGAGGCTGTGAGCTGGCGATGATGTGCGACTTCATCATCGCGGCCGACAATGCGAAGTTCGGGCAACCTGAGATCAAGCTGGGCATCATCCCGGGCGCTGGCGGTACGCAGCGCCTGCCGCGTGCGGTCTCCAAGTCCAAGGCCATGGACCTGGCGCTGACGGCCCGCATGATGGATGCGCAGGAGGCCGAGCGTGCCGGGCTGGTGTCGCGCATCGTGCCGGCGGAGAAGCTGATGGAAGAAGCCATGGCGGCTGCGGTGACCATTACCGAGATGCCGCGCCAGGTGGCGATGATGGTGAAGGATTCGGTCAATCGTGCCTACGAGACCACCTTGTCCGAGGGGATGAAGTATGAACGCGCGCTCTTTTATAGCTGCTTCGCTACCGAGGACCAGAAGGAGGGCATGAAGGCCTTCCTGGAAAAGCGGCCGGCGGTGTTCAAGAACGCCTGATCACTTTTCTTTCCATGGAGAAGAAAGGGTCGCCCGTCAGGGCGGCCCTTTTTTCTGAATGATTTACTATTTATTCATATCCAGCGGAAACCGCTGCCAGTCAGGGGTTTGCGGGAATTTGGCGTCGATGGCGAAGCACCGCACTTGTATTATTTTCGAGATTTTTTCGAAAGTGCTTGCGCGGCATGTAGTGGGTTGCTATAGTTCGCCCCCTGCTGACGCGGCACACGAAGTGAAGTTGAAAAACAGAGCGACGGATGTAGGCGAAGCAAGGAGTAGTGAAGCAGGTTGTAAGGCGTTTTAATTGGAAGTAGTCGAGCGGTAGCAAAAGCGAAGACGAAAAGATTTAAAACGAATCGCAAAAAAGTAGTTGACGCGATAAACAAACTGCTACATAATCTCGTTTCTCTGCTGCTGACGAACAAAACGATTCGCAGCGATGCAAGCAGCGCCAAGCGCGTTTGCGACAGACAGATCTTTAAAAATTAACAGCCGATAAGCGTGGGCGTTTAATGAAGTGCGACAGAACCTCGGTTCTGGAAACTTTAAACATTAAATGCTCACAAGAAATATAGGTAAGATCGCAAGAAATTACC
>NZ_DBIC01000238.1:0-27603 GCF_002296545.1 Herbaspirillum sp. UBA812
GGAAGAGGGCGTAATCCTGGAACAGGTAGGCGACGTTGCGCTCCTGCACCCGCACATCGATGCCATGCGCACTGTCGAAGAGCGTGCGGCCCTGGATGCGGATGTGGCCGCTGTCAGGGCGCATCAAACCGGCGATGGCCTTGAGGGTGAGGCTCTTGCCCGAACCCGAAGGGCCGTAGAGCACGATGCGCTGGCTGTCGGAGGCCAGGGTGATGTCGAGCGAAAAGACGCGATCGGCAGCGCGCAGCTCTTTCTGAAGGTGAAGGTCGACGCTCACGTGATCGTTCAGGGGTCAGAGGGCAGGAGGGGAAAGTGAAGCAATCTTACCGGAGCGGCAGCTGCACGCGGTCCGGCATCAGGCGCCCGGCCACCATCAACAGCACGATGCAGGTGATCGAGGTCACCACGACCAGGACAGTGGCTGCCCCGTCGTCCCCCGCCTGCACGGCTTCGTAGATGGCCACCGACAGGGTTTGCGTGCGTCCCGGCAGGTTGCCGGCCACCATCAGGGTGGCGCCGAATTCCCCGAGGGCGCGGGCGAAGGCCAGAAGCACACCCGCCGTGATCCCGCGCGTGGCCAGCGGCAGGCTGACACGGAAGAACACCCCGGCTTCGGACACGCCCAGCACGCGGGCGGCATCTTCCAGTTGATGATCCACACTCTCGAAGGCCGCCCGCGCTGCCTTGAGCACCAGCGGAAAGGCCACCACGGTGGACGCCAGCACTGCCCCCTGCCAGGTGAAGACCAGCTGGATGCCCAGGCTCTCCAGCCAGGCCCCGAAGGTGCCGCGTCGGCCGAACAGCACCAGCAGGTAATAGCCCAGCACGGTCGGCGGCAGCACCAGCGGCAAGGTCAGGATCGAGTCGATGAAATCGCGCAGCGGCGAGCGCCAGCGCGAAAGCCCCCAGGCGGCGGCCACGCCCAGCACCAGGTTGAGCAGGGTCGCCAGTCCCGCGACCTTGAGCGAGAGCAGCAGGGGAGTCCAGACCGGATGCATCAGGTGCGCCGCGTGAAGCGATCAGGGCTTTTGGAAGCCATAGCGCGCCAGCACCGCCTGCCCGCTGGCCGACAGTACGTGCGCCACAAACTGCGCGGCCAGTGCCGGCTGCCGGGTACCGGCAGTTACCGCGATGGGATAGGTGGCCGGTGTAGTAGAGGGGATGCGAAGGGCAACCTTGACCTTGTCCGGCATGACCGCCGCATCGGTGGCAAAGACGAAGCCGGCATCGACTTCGCCGCGTGCCACGTAATCCAGGCTGGTGCGCACGTTCTCGGCCATCACGCCCTTGGCCTGCACTTGCGCCCACAGTCCGGCCTGCTCCAGTGCGGCCTTGGTGTAGCGGCCGAAGGGGACAGAGGCCGGATTGCCCAGCGCGATGCGCTGGTAGCCTGCGCCGGTAAGGTCCGCCAGCGTCGCCGGTTGCACTCTGGCGTCATGCGGCACGATCACCACGATCTGGTTGGCGGCAAAATTCTTGCGGGTAGAGGAATCGACGGCTTTTTCGGCGGCGGCTTTATCCATGGCGGTCTGGTCAGCCGAGGCGAAAACATCGGCCGGTGCGCCGCGCACTATCTGCTGCATGAGGATGTCCGAAGCGCCGAAGTTGGTAATGACCTTCACACCCGGATGCTGCTGCTCGAAGCTTTGGGCCAGTTCCTTGAAGGCGTTGGTGAGACTGGCTGCGGCTGACACCACCAGGTCGGCGGCTTGCACGCTGGTAGTGGCCAACAGCATCGTGGCGGCACAAGCGGCACCCAGAGCGGCTTTCAGGCGGGCGGTCTTTAGCATCGTGCAGTCCTTGGTCGTGACAAATGAAGAAAAGGGCAAAAAAGCAGAAGCCCGGCAGGTCGGCGAAATATACGCAAGGATATAACGAACGTCAATTGCGTGCAGCCGCCTGCCCGCAGCGGACTGCCCGCTAGTACAATCACGCGCATGACTGATTCCAAGACCCTACGAGTGCGCGTGATGCAGGGCGAGACGATTGCCTTCGGCCCGGGGAAGGCCGACCTGCTGCAGGCGATTGCACAAACCGGATCGATTTCCGGGGCGGCGCGCGAGATGGAGATGTCCTATCGCCGCGCCTGGCTGCTGGTGGAGGAGATGAACCGCTGCTTCGCCAGCCCGCTGGTGGCCACCGCCACGGGCGGCGCACGCGGAGGCGGGGCCGCCGTCACCGAGCTGGGGCAGGAAGTGCTGGCGCGCTATCGCCGCATGCAGAAAAAGGCGGCGGCCAGTATCGCCGCCGATCTCAGGCATCTGCAGGGCTTGATGAGCGCCGTCCAGCCGGAGGGCGAAGACGACCATGCATGAGCTGTGGATCAAGTACCGGCTGCGGGTGCTCAATGCCTGCCGCGTTTCCGAAAATCATTCGATGCTGCTGTGGGGCGCGCTGGCCGGCTTCGTCGGCGCGCTGGCCACGATCGCCTTCCGTGAATGTATCGCGCTGCTGCAGATCTGGCTGACCGGGCATGATGGCAGCTTCGTCGATATCGCCAAGGGCTTGTCCTGGCCGGTGCGGGTGCTGCTGCCGACCTGCGGCGGCGTGATTGCCGGCCTGTTCCTGGTATGGGCCAAGCGCACCCCGGCCGGCAATGGCGGCGATTACATGGAAGCGGTGGCCATCGGCGATGGTGCCATTCCGGTGCGTAATACGCTGTTGCGCAGCATCTCCTCGCTCGCCTCGATTGCCTCGGGCGGTTCTATCGGCCGCGAGGGGCCGATGGTGCAGCTCTCGGCACTGTGCGCTTCTCTGGTGGGCAAGTTTTCGCATTTTCCTTCATCTCGCCTGCGTCTGCTGGTGGCCTGCGGGGCCGCAGCCGGCATTACCTCGGCCTATAACGCGCCGATTGCGGGCGCTTTCTTCATTACTGAGATTGTCCTCGGCTCGCTGGTGATGGAGAGCTTCGGCCCGGTGGTGGTGGCCTCGGTGGTGGCCAACATCACCATGCGCGAGCTGCCGGGTTATCGCGCCGCCTACGAGATGCCGTATTTCCCCGAGATCGGCGGCTGGGAAGTGCTGCTGTTTCTGGTGCTGGGGGTGCTGGCCGGGATCCTGGCACCGCAGTTCCTGCGTGTGCTGGAACTGGGCAAGCAGGGTTTCGGCAAGTTCAAGTTGCCGCTGCCGGTGCGCCTGGGTGTGGGCGGGCTGCTGGTCGGGCTGATCTCCATCGAAGTGCCCGAGGTCTGGGGCAATGGCTACAGCCTGGTCAATTCGCTGCTGCATACTACCTGGCTGTGGCAGGCGGTGTTGATGGTGCTGGTCATCAAGGTGCTGGCCACCGCCATTACCGTCGGGTCAGGGGCGGTGGGCGGTATCTTCACGCCAACGCTGTTCGTCGGCGCGGCGGTGGGTTACCTGTTCGGCGATACCGCGCAGGCCTTGCTGCCGTTCCACATGTCGCAGCCCTTCGCCTACGCCATGGTGGGCATGGGGGCCTTCCTGGCGGCTGCGTCCTATGCGCCGCTGATGGCGATCCTGATGATTTTCGAGATGACCTTGAGCTATCAGGTGGTGCTGCCGCTGATGCTGTCCTGCGTGGTGGCCTATGTGGTCGCGCGCAGCACGGACGGGCGTTCCATGTACGAGATCACCCTCAAACGCCATCGCGACAACGAAGAGCGGCTGCGCCTGCGCGGCACCCACATGAGCGACCTGATCCGCCCGGCCGATACGGTGCTCAGCGAGACAGCCAGCCTGGAAGAGGTCAGCGCGCTGTTCCTCAAATACCCGGTCAAGTACGTCTATATCGTCGATGCCCATGAGCGCTACCAGGGGGTGGTGGCCTTGCAGGACATCACTTCCTGGCTGCTGGACAAGAAGGAACCTGCAGGCCGGGTCGCCCGGGACTTCCTGCGGCCGCACTTCCTGCATGAAGTCACGCCCGACATGTCCCTGGGCGAGGCGCTGCAGCTGTTCCTCGATCACCAGGGGGAGCGCCTGCCCGTCATCGCCAGCGCGGAAGACCCGCGCCTGTTGGGGGTGGTTTTCAAGACCTCGCTGCTGGATGCCTATTTCCGCCTGGATCGCGCCGGAAACTGAGGGCAGGGAAGGCGGGAGACTCGCTTGTCGCCGCCGCTGGCAGCGCCGTTGTTTGTAACAATGGCGGAGCTGTCCGACAACTGCTCACTTATCCTTGATAAAATGCGAAACGTTCCACCTCAACGGTGGCCGTGGCGCAGAACTCGTTGGAGCCGATGCGTCACCCGATTTCAACCCCCATCCTAGAAGTGAATTTTCCATGCTGAGTTATCGCCACGCTTTCCACGCCGGCAACCACGCCGATGTCCTGAAGCACATGGTGATCATCCAGTTGATGCGCTATCTCGGGCAGAAAGACCCTGCCTACATGGTCATCGACACCCATGCCGGCGCAGGCGTCTATGCGCTGGATGGAGATTACGCCAGCAAGAACGCCGAATATGAAACCGGCATCGCCAAGCTGTGGGACCGCAAGGACCTGCCGGCGATGGTGAAGGAATATGTCGATCTGGTCAGGTCGCTCAATCCCAGCGGCAAGATGCGTTACTACCCCGGCTCTCCCTACTGTGCCGAGAAGACCATGCGCGAGCAGGACCGCCTGCGCCTGTTCGAAATGCACCCCAGCGAAGTGAAGGTGCTGGAAGACAACTTCCGCAAGCTCGAAGCGCACGCCGCTGCCCAGGGCCAGCGTCCGGCCGCACGCGGCAAGCGGGTGATGGTGTACCGCGGCGATGGTTTCCAGGGCCTGAAGGCCTTGCTGCCGCCGCCGTCGCGCCGCGGCCTGGTGCTCATCGATCCGCCCTATGAAGACAAGCGCGATTACACCCACGTGGCCCAGGTGCTGGCCGATGCGCTCACGCGTTTCCCGACCGGCACGTATGCAGTGTGGTACCCGGTCCTGCATCGCAACGAATCGCGCCAGTTGCCCGAACGCCTCAAGCGCCTGGGGGCCAAGAGCTGGCTCAACGTCACGCTGGCCATCCATGGTCCGGCACCGGATGGTTTTGGTCTGCACAACAGCGGCATGTTCATCCTCAATCCGCCCTGGACGCTTGAGGCCCAGTTGAAAGAAGTCATGCCCTACCTGATCGAGGTGCTGGGCGAGGATGACAGCGCGGAATATGTCCTCGAATCCGGCGAAAATTGAATCGGGCGAATCCGGACTTGTGAATATTTGTGAGTTTTTTCGCTTGGAATAGTCATGATGTCGCTGAAACAATGCCAAATCGGCATACAATAAGCGGATTGCTGTACGTCAAGATTGATCGCAACGCCAGGGGCCCGTAGAAAAACAACCATGTCAGACCAGTCAGCCGACCCAACCGCTTCGACCCTTCCTGCGCACCAGGCCCTGGATTTCTTCCTGGCCCGCCAGCCCATCCTGAGCCGCGAGCAGGATCTGATCGGCTATGAACTGCTGTTTCGCAGCGCCGCATTCGGTCCGGCCAATGTGAAGGATGACGTCACGGCCACGGCGGCCGTGATTGCCCATGCTTCCGAGTTGGGCTTGTCCAACGTGATCGGCAATCTGCACGGCTTCATCAATGTCGATGCCGCCGTGCTGATGAGCGACTTCATCTATTTCCTGCCGGCCGACAAGGTGGTGCTGGAAATCCTGGAAACCGTGCGCGTCACGCCCGAACTGGTGACGCGGGTGCGCGAACTGGTGGCTGCCGGCTACGTGTTTGCGCTGGACGATGTGGTGGCCGAATCGCAGGAGATCGAAGAGCTGCTGCCGCTGGTGAAGATCATCAAGATCGACGTGATGGAAGTCGATCCCAGCAAGCTGCTCAAGCTGTCGGTGCACTTCAAGCGGGCGCAGAAGGAACTGCTGGCCGAGAAGGTCGAGAGCCTGCAGGTATTCAATGACTGCATGACGTTTGGCTTCGATTATTTCCAGGGCTATTACTTCGCCAAGCCGATGATCCTCCAGGGCAAGAAGCTGGAAGCCTCGAAGATGATCATCATGCACCTGCTTACGCTGCTGGTGCGCAATGTCGACAACGCCGAGATCGTGCGCTACATCAAGCGCGACGTGGCCTTGTCGCTGACGCTGCTGCGTCTGGTCAACACACCAGTCTATGGTTTCCAGAAGTTCATCGACTCGCTGGGCCAGGCGCTGATCGTGCTGGGCCGCCGTCAGTTAAAGCGCTGGTTGCAGATCCTGTTGTTTGCCAATACCGACAAGGATCGCGCCCATTCCATGTCGCCGCTGATGATCCTGGCGGCCACGCGCGGCAAGATGCTGGAACTGATCACGGCCAAGATTCGGCCGGGCCGCCGCAAGATGTCGGAGATGGCCTTTACGGTCGGCATCATGTCGCTGGTGGATGCACTCTTCGGTATGAGCATGGAGACCGTGCTGCGCCAGATCACCGTCAGTACCGAGATCCGCGAAGCGCTGCTGCGCCGCACCGGTTTCTATGGCACCGTGCTGCGCCTGGTGGAGTGTACCGAACTGCGCGAGCCCGACCAGGCGGAGATGCAGCGCCTGCTGGAAGAACTGCAACTGTCGTCAGACGATTTCTTTGCCGCCGAAAAGCAGGCATTCGAATGGGGCAACAGCATCGCCAACAACAACATCGGCCAGCAGGCCACGATGCAGATGTCGCCGCCGCCGGAGGGCTACATCGATGACGATGAGGATGACGATGACTGAACGCGTTCGTGCCGATGCTGCTGGCGCGTCGCCATGAGAAAGGGCTGCTTTTTGGCAGCCCTTTTCATTTTGACGATTAAGGATCTGAATTTACTTGCTGCGCATGCGGGCCACCAGCCGGCGCAGCAGCCGCAACAGGCGAGAGGACGGCCCGCCCGGGTGGCTTGCCAGGCGGACGGCCAGTTTGCGCTTGAACTCACCGATGGCCGACTTGACCGCCTTGAGCAGACGCTGTACCTGCTGCCAGCCGGCCGTGGCCTGCAACTGCGCCGTGAGCCGGGCTTTGATGTCCAGCAACCGGGTGTGATAGCGCTGGAACCAATCCAGCGACAGCAGGCTGCGGCGCGTGAGGGCATAGATGCGCGCTACCAGCGCCGTGCCCAGCACCTTGGCCGTGAGCACGATGATCACGCCCAGGGTAGGGTGGCCATGCGCGATGGACATCAGCGCCAGAATCTTCACCGGCAAGAGCAGCAGGGTCGGTGCCAGGAAAATCAGCAGCGCCGCGTAGGGCGAGAGCCGTTCCACCCAGCGCTGCAATTGCACCAGCCAAGGCCATTCAGGGATGCGTGCCAGCACGGCCTGGGTGGCATCCCACAGCCATTCTTCCAGCATCAGCAGCAGGGCTGCGGTGTAGATCAGCGGTGCCAGCAGCCGTCGACGCCAGCGGGGCGGCCGGCGCGGCGGCAAGGTCGGGTCAGTCATCCAGCGATCAGACCGCGCGCGCCTTGATGAGCGAGAGCCAGCGGTCGCCCCACTTCACGTCGCTCATGCAGGAGGCATAACCGGTAACGGTGCGGGCGGCGCGTTCCAGCAGCTGGATGTCGGCCTCGTGCTGGCGTGCCACGTGCGGGTCTTCCAGGAACAGCACGCGGCGGCACTGGCGTTCCAGGATCAGTTCGGCGATCTGGGCGTCACCGCCCAAGGGACCGGAGAGGAAGGGCTTGACCCAGTTGCGTCCGGCTTCACCCTTCATTTTGACGGCCAGCTGGTTGAGCAGGCCGCCGGTGGTGCCGGTGGCACAGCGGAAGGCAAATTGGTCGAGTACCTCGAAATGCTTTTCGGCCAGCTCCAGCATGCGTGTCTTCATGGCGTCGTGGGCGATCAGGGCGATGCCTTCGTCCTTCAGATGGAAACGGTCATCCAGGAAACTGTCGGGCGCGGCCCCGTTGGCCAGGGCTTCCAGCTCGAACCACTCCTGGGCGCCGGCCAGGGTCGAGAGGAAGGGCTTGCCGTGGATCACGCACTGGCGCTTCAGGGCCACCGCTTCCGGGAAGGTGGAGGAGGGGTCGACCGGATCGATCAGGTAGATCACCGCATCGAGGGTGCGGGCGGGATCAGGGTCGACCGTGCGCGACACCAGCTTCATCAGGCCACCATGGCGGCCATAGGGAAAGCGCACCAGGTGCTCATAGCCGGGCAGAAGATTCATTTGTCCGATGGCATCGAGCGTGCGGCCGACCACGATCAGTTCGGGTTGCAGGCTTTCGATGCGATGGCGCGAACCGGTCAGCAGCTGGACCAGGGCGGAATCCGAAGCGTCCTGATGGGCGCGGTTGGCAATGAGACCGATGCGATAGCGGGGAGCGATGGAAGACATGGGCGCGAGCAGGCGAGTTGGGGAACCTGGCATGGACGGCATGCGCAGGCGCGAGTGCAGATTATCGCCGAGTGCGCCCCAAAGGGCGAGCCCGGCACGGTGCCCCGCGCATTAATCGCCGCAACTGTACCGTTGCAGGCGCTCGCATGCGGCTACAATAAGCGTCAACCTGCATACCAACCCCACTCCAGCATGAACAAGGCTTTTGTAAAAGAATCCGACGGTGCCGACGACGATGACGAAATCGCCTTGCCGGCCATCCCCGCCGGCAGCAAGAACTACATGACCCCGCAGGGGCATCAGCGCATCAAGGATGAACTGCTGCACCTGATCGATGAAGAGCGTCCGGAAGTGGTGCGCGTGGTGTCCTGGGCCGCCTCCAACGGCGACCGTTCCGAAAACGGCGACTACCTCTACGGCAAGAAGCGCCTGCGCGAGATCGACCGCCGCATCCGCTTCCTCACCAAGCGACTCGACAATGCCGAGGTGGTCGATCCTTCCGTGCACCACGGCAGTGACCAGATCTTCTTCGGCGCGACCGTGACCTACGAAAACCAGCGCGGCGAAGAGCACACCGTCACCATCGTGGGCATCGATGAACTCGATCCCCTCAAGGGACTGATCAGCTGGATCTCGCCGGTGGCGCGGGCGCTGACCAAGGCCCGCGAGGGCGATGAAGTGGTGCTGCAGACACCGTCGGGGGTAGAGCAGCTGACCATCCTCGAAGTGACGTATCCGGCACCGCAGTAGCGCTCCTCCCTCTTTCTTGCTGACGGCGGCCCGGCGTGCAAATTGCATGCGGGCAGGCCGTCGCCGCGTGCGCCGCTTCCTGCGCCGGGCACCCAGAATTTCAATCTTCCACGAGAACCTTCATGTCCATCGTTTTTGCCAGCCTGAATCACCCGCAGCGCGTCGTCCTGGCCGCCGAGGTGCATTCGCGCCCCTTCCTGCAGCTCACACGCTCGGAAACCCTGACGCACCTGGCCGTCTACGTACGCGAAGACGGCAACAGCAGCCGTCACGCCAGCGCCCAGCACGTCCTGCTGGACGAACTGTGCGCCCATTTCGGCGTGGTCGCCCCGGGCGGCGAGGCCAAGCACTTCTACCATGACTTCGGCCGCTTCCGCCTGAAGTGGGAGTGCCATACCGAGTTCGCCACTTACACCTTCGCCCAGGCGCATGATGAGGAACTGGGCACCGACCACGCCTTTGCCCGCGCGCCGCTGGCGCATATTCCGCAGCAATGGCTGCTGGGCCTGAAGGGCAAGCTGATGGTGGCCGCGCACGTGGTGGTCGAGCCGGGCGCCGACGATACGGCTGCGACCGCGCGCCAGATGCAGCGCATCTTCGAAGGCAAGCTGATGAGTTCCAGCAAGGTCTTGCAAGGGGGCGAGATCTGGACTGATTTCCAGATCCAGTCGGATGGTTTTTCGCGCTTCGTGGTGCGCGATATCGGCCTGCGCGAATTGCAGGGCGGGCGCCTGGCGCAGCGCATTCTTGAAATCGAGACCTATCGCATGATGGCGCTGCTGGGTTTGCCGCACGCGCAGCAGTCCGGCCCCTTGCTCAATGAAATCGAAGGCGACCTGGCCGCGCTGACGGCAGCCATGGTGCAGTCCGAGCAATCCACCAGCGGCACACCGGAAGAGATGGCCGAGGATGAGCGCATCCTGCGCAAGATCACCGGACTGGCCGCGCGCATCGAAAAGCTGTCGCTGGAAAACAGCTATCGCTTCTCGGCCTCGCAAGCCTATTTCCGCCTGGTGCAGGCGCGTATCGAAGAATTGCGCGAGCAGCGCATCGAGGGTGTACCGACCATCGGCGAATTCATGGAGCGCCGCCTGGCCCCCGCCATGAATACCTGCCAGGCCATCGCCCGCCGCCAGGAAGCGCTGGCCGAGCGCATTGCCCATACCAACGACCTGTTGCGTACACGGATCGGCATCGTGCAGGAGCGCCAGAACCGCCAGATCCTGGAATCCATGAATGCCCGCGCCGCCCAGCAGCTGAAGCTGCAGCAGGCCGTGGAGGGCTTGTCGGTGGCGGCGATTTCGTATTACGTGATTGGTTTGCTGGGCTATGCCGGCAAGGCGGCCAAGGCGGCGGGCCTGCCCATCAATCCGGACCTGGCCACCGGCCTGGTGGTGCCGGTGGTAGCGGCTTGCGTCTGGCTGGGTTTGCGCCGCATGCACAAGGATCTGGGCAACCACTGACGGGGGCTCAAAAGCAAACGGGGCGCACCGCTTTGGCGGCGCGCCCCGTTGCAGGGTGTTGCGAAGGCGAGGATCAGACGGTGGCGTTGATCTTGGCTTCAGCGCCGGCTACAGCGGCCTTGGCGGCTTCTTCACCCATCGACACGCCTTCTGCGACCACCAGTTCCACATCGGTGATGCCGATGAAGCCCAGTGCGCCCTTGAGGTACTTGCCCTGGAAGTCCAGTGCTTCCATCGGACCTTCGGAATACTTGCCGCCGCGCGAGAGGATGATGACGGCCTTCTTGCCCTTGAGCAGGCCGACCGGGCCGGTTTCGGTGTAGCTGAAGGTGCGGCCGGCGCGGAAGACGTGATCGATCCAGGCCTTCAGGGTCGACGGCGGGGCGAAGTTGTACATCGGCACGCCGATGACGATGGTGTCGGCGGCCAGCAGTTCGTCCACCAGGGCGTCGGATTGCTTGATCACTTCAGCCTGTTCGGCGCTGCGCGCGTCGGCCGGGGTGAAATAGGCACCCAGCATCGATTCGCTCAGGTGCGGCAGGGCATTGGCCGCCAGGTCACGGTGCACCACCTTGCCGCCAGGATTCTTGGCTTGCCATTGCTGGGCGAAGGAAGCGGTCAGCTGACGGGAGATGGAACCGCCGCTGCGGGCGCTGGAGTCGATATGCAGAAGAGTGCTCATGGTGTGTCCTTTCGTTGTTCGGTGGGCAAGGCCTTCGGTGAACGCCTTTGCATTGGGGTCAACGATACCCAGTTTTCATTTCTTCCAATAGATGCGAGAATCGCATTTCACTGATCCATTTTTGGTGGGAATCGAATATCGCCATGCTAGACCTCAACGACATCTGGCTTTTCGTCCATGTAGTGCGGGCCGGCAGCTTCGCCGCCGCCGGGCGCAAGCTGTCCATGCCGCCCAATACCATCAGCCGCCGTTTGCAGGCGCTGGAAGCGGCCATGGGGGTGCGGCTGCTGCAACGCTCCACGCGCCAGCTCAACATGACGGCGGCGGGGCGGGAATTCTTCGAGCGCTGCGCGCCGGGCCTGGAAGACATCGAACACGCCAGCGCCAGTCTCACCCAAAGCCAGGGGGAACCGTCCGGCAGCCTGCGCGTGGCTGCCCCGGTGGACTTCTTCGACAATTTCTCCATCGAGTGGATGCATGAGTTCATGCATCTCTATCCCAAGGTGCAACTGGAATTCGTGCTCAATGACGGGCGCGCCGACCTGATCGCCGAGGGTATCGACCTGGCCTTCCGGGGCGGGGTGTTGCCCGACTCCAGCCTGGTGGCAAGGAAGCTGGTGCAGAGCCATATGGCCCTCATCGCCAGTCCGCGTTACCTGGAGCGCGCAGGCACGCCGCAGGCCCTGGCCGACCTGGTGGGCCATGCCTGCCTGGCGACGTCGCAGGCACCCCAGCATACGGTGTGGAAACTGGAAGGGCCGCACGGTCCGGAAAACGTGCGGGTGGTACCGCGCCTGTGCATCAACACCGCACAAGGGCAGTTGCGTGCGGCGCGGGCAGGATTGGGCATTGCGCTGCTGCCGACCATGCTGGCCTCTGAAGACCTGCGCAATGGCAGCCTGATCAACATCCTCCCGGATTACCAGCGCGACACCATGGGCTTCTATGCCGTGTACGTGCACCGGCGGCAATTGCCCAGTGCGGTCAGTGCGCTCATCGAATTCTTCGCCGACAAGCTGGAGCGCGGCATTGCCGACAAAGGCGCACAGGCCTGCCAGGAGCATCTGAAACGGGAGGCCGCTGTGCAACCGCTACCGCAGAAAGCGGCCTGAGTCCGTCTCAGAACTCCACCGCCTGTTCGGCCAGGGCATAGCGGCGGCAATGTTCCAGATAGGCGCGCTCATGGTTGGCCACCAGGTCGACCACGCTGCGCCACAGCCAGGACGGCACTTCCAGCGTCTTCGACCGTTGCCGCGCCAGTTCGGTGTACCACGCGCGGCAGGTTGCTTCATCCATCTGGCGCGCATGCGCCTGCCCAACGACGCGGGCCAGGTAGCGCGCCGCACGCAGGGCCTCTTCCTGGCTGACGTGATCGATTTCCAGCTTCAGGTCCTGCGGCAGCAGCTCGCGCACGAACACCGGGCGTTCCAGCAGGCGCGTGGCCAGCATGCGTGAACCCAGGTGCGGTGCAAGATGGCGTGCGCCGGTGACGACGCGTTCGGCGTTGTCGCGCGGCATGCCGGCATCGCGGTAGCGGGGTGCGGCGGCGGTGACGGCTTCCTTGATATCGAAGAGGCACAGGTCGCTGCTTTCGCTGGCCTGTTCGTTCACATCCAGCAGCACGGCAAAGCGCAGCAGGCCCAGCGAGCTGCATCCTTTCATCCAGTAAGCGGTATCGAGCATCTTGATGGCAGCGTCGTCCTCGCGATGCCGCAAGGCGGTCAGCAAGGCGCGCGCCGGGGCCGATTCCACCAGCGCGGTGATCTCTTTTCTTTCCTGTCGCGAGGCCGACCAGAAGCGTTTTCCCAGCGGGATATGCACGGTCTTGCCTTGCGTGCGTTCATGCGCCAGTTCCTTCCACGTGCGGCGATGTGCAGTCTTCAGGGCCACGCGCACGGACTTGGGCTTTTTGCCCAGGCGCAGGTCGTCACCGGGCCGGAAGGCAGATTCATATCCCTCCACCAGCACCTCCATCATCTTGGCCGTGATCACGCCCGGCAGGTCCGAGCTGCGCGCGGCCATAGCCAGCGACAGTGCCAGGCGGATCAGGTCGTGCGAGGGATTGCCGATGACGGTCTGGTCGAAGTCACGGATCTGGATGTCGATCTTGCCCTCGGCATTGGCCACCGGGCCCAGGTTGCCGATGTGGCAGTCACCACAGATCCAGATGGCCGGGCCTTCGGGCAGGCTGCTGGCCTGGGTTTCATTGAGCCAGTTGTAGAAGCGCAGGGTGCTGCCGCGCACGTAGGCGTGGGCAGAGCGGGCCATTTTGAGGTTCTGGGCGGTTTTCAGGATGTCCTGGCGTGCGGAGGGACGAGGCGTCCTCGTGATCAGTTTTTTTGGCATGGCGATTTATATTATTTATATTCATTTTTTTTGCGGGCGGATGAAGCCCAATGTTCAGTTTCCTCGCCTCTTCGCCGCTTGCCTATCAGAGAAGCGAGACTTGCCTTGTCAGACTCCCGGCCATGCGCTGCCTGCACGCTGCCCGCAAAACGGATCCCGGAAAAGACAAACGCCCGCATCAGCGGGCGTTTGCAGAGGGGGACAGGGCAGGATCAGCCGCGTTCGCGCAGGATACGTGCGACGCTGTCGATCTTGCGGATGCCACGCATCAGGCGCGCCAGGTGCACGCGATCCTCGATCTGGATGGTGAAGCGCAGGTACTTCATGGAGCCATTGCCGCCTTCGTCATCCATGGCCACCGAGACGATGTTGGCATCGGACTCGCCGATCTCGGCAGCGATGCGCGCCAGCGTGCCGCGCTCGTTGTGGATCAGGATGGTGATGCGGCAATCGAAGCGGCGATTGAGATCGTGGCCCCAGACCAGGTCGATCCAGCGGTCCGGTTCCTTCTCGTGCAGTCGCTTGGCGGTCTCGCACTCCTGGGTATGCACGATCAGGGTCTGGTCCGGCTTCAAATAGCCGGTCAGGCGATCGCCCGGGATCGGCATACAGCAGGACGACAATTGCGCCGAGGCCCCTTCGCTGCCGGTGATGACCACCGGGTCCGGCTTGTTGGGCAGCATGTGGCCTTCCGGATCGAGCTGCGGCACGCTCACGCCGGTATCCATCATGGTCATGATGTGGCGTGCTACCAGCGGGGCCATGCGGGTGCCGATGCCGATCTCGGCATACAGGTCATCCATGGTCTTGGCGCTGGATTCGTTCAGCAAGCGCTCGACGATATGGGAAGGAAGTTCAGGTTCGATGCCCAACGTATGAAGAGCATTGCCCAACAAGCGGCGTCCGACGGCTTGCGATTCGACCTTGTTGGCCGTGCGCAGGCGGTGGCGGATGGCCGAACGGGCCTTGCCGGTGCGCACGTAGCCCAGCCAGTTGGGGCTGGGGCGCGAGGTCGGCGAGGTGATGATCTCGACGATGTCGCCGTTGTGCAGCTCCGAGCGCAGCGCAGCCGGTTCGTGGTTGATGATGGCCGAAGTGGTCTGGTCGCCGATGTCAGTGTGGATGCTGTAGGCGAAATCGAGCGCCGTGGCACCACGGGGCAGGGCGATGATCTTCGATTTGGGCGTGAAGACGTAGACCGAATCGGGGAACAGGTCGACCTTGACGTGCTCCAGGAACTCTGCCGAATCGCCGGTCTGCTTCTGGATGTCCAGCAGCGACTGCAGCCAGGCGTGGGTACGCTGCTGCAGGTCGGTGAGGCTGCCTTCGTCGTCCTTGTAGAGCCAGTGTGCAGCCACGCCGGATTCGGCCACGCGATGCATGTCGGTGGTGCGGATCTGGAACTCGACCGGGGTGCCGTAGGGGCCGATCAGGGTGGTGTGCAGCGACTGGTAGCCATTCAACTTGGGAATGGCAATGTAATCCTTGAACTTGCCCGGCATGGGCTTGAACAGCGAGTGCAGGGTGCCCAGCGCCACGTAGCAATTGGCGAAGCTGTCCACCACCACGCGGAAGCCGTACACGTCCAGCACCTGCGAGAAGCTCAGGTGCTTGTTGCGCATCTTGCGGTAGATGCCGTAGAGGGTCTTTTCGCGGCCATCGACCTGGGCCGGGATGCCGGCGGCGATCAGGGTGCTGGTGACCGATTCCATGATCTTGGTCACCACTTCACGGCGATTGCCGCGCGCAGCCTTGACGGCCTTGAGCAGGGTGCGATGGCGCAGCGGATGCAGGTGCGCGAAGGACAGCTCCTGCAGCTCGCGGTAGATGTTGTTCAGGCCCAGGCGGTGTGCGATGGGCACGTAGACTTCCATGGTCTCGCGCGAGATGCGGCGCTTCTTCTCGGGCGGCATGGAGCCCAGCGTGCGCATGTTGTGCAGGCGGTCGGCCAGCTTGACCAGGATCACCCGCACGTCGCGTGCCATGGCCAGCAGCATCTTGCGGAAGTTCTCCGCTTGCGCCTCGACCTGGCTCTGGAATTCGATCTTGTCCAGCTTGGAAAGGCCATCCACCAGCGAGGCCACGGAGGCGCCGAAGCGCTCGATCAGCTCTTCCTTCTTGACGCCCTGGTCTTCCATGACGTCGTGCAGGAAGGCCGCCATCATGGCCTGGGCGTCGAGCTTCCATTCGGCGCAGATCTCGGCCACTGCCAGCGGATGCGAGATGTAGGGCTCGCCGGACTTGCGCATCTGGCCCAGGTGCATCTCGTCGGCGAAGCGATAGGCTTCCTTGACCTTCTTCAGTTCGGAAGGGGTCAGGTACTCTTCGAGCTTGGGGATCAGATGCGCGAAAGTCGCCACGCCGCTGTGGGCGGCAGGGGCGACTTCGAGGGGAGTTGCGGTGCGGCCGGAACCGGCGGCACGTTTGGAGCTAGCAGCGGCTGATAAGGTGGAGTCGGTAGTGGTGAGGCTCATACTTGTCCGTTATCAGCTTCATGGACGGACCAGGATCAGGCCGGAACCTTCTTGAGCATCTCGATACCGACTTTGCCAGCGGCGATTTCGCGCAGGGCGGTCACGGTCGGCTTGTCCTTGGCTTCCACCTTCGGGGTGTGGCCTTGCAGCAGCTGGCGGGCACGGTAGGTGGCCGACAGGGTCAACTGGAAGCGGTTGGGGATCTGCTTGAGGCAATCTTCGATGGTAATGCGGGCCATGTGATACTCCTGAATGACGGTCTTGCTTGTGGATTGATGGGTCCGGCGCCGGGTTGCTGGTCTGGCTTGTGCGGCTTAGCTCGCGTGGATGCCCAGCTGGGTGAAGAGGTAGGCATTGCGGGCGGCTTGCTGCGGGAAGCGGCAGCGGGCGGCCTGGACGATTGCCGTCAGTTCGGACAAAGCGACGGCAAACTCTTGATTAATAATAACATATTCGAACTCCGGCGAGTGAGCGATTTCGCCGCCGGCGGCCAGGATGCGGCGCGTGATGACGTGCGGTTCGTCCTGTCCGCGCTTCTTCAGGCGCTCTTCCAGCGCAGCAATGGAAGGCGGCAGGATGAAGATGCCGATCGCATTGGTAAATTGTTTCTTCACCTGCTGCGCGCCTTGCCAGTCGATCTCCAGCAGCACGTCGGTGCCATTGGCGATCTGGTCGGCGATCATCAGGCGCGAGGTGCCGTAGTAGTTGCCATGCACTTCGGCCCACTCCAGGAATTCCCCTTCGGCTTGGCGCTTCAGGAAATCTTCCACGTCGGTGAAATAATATTCACGGCCATGTTCTTCGCCCGGGCGCGGTGCGCGGGTGGTGTAGGAGATGGACAGCTTGATGGCCGGTTCCTGCTTGAGCAGGGCGTTGACCAGGGTCGATTTGCCGGCGCCGGACGGGGCGACCACCATGAAGAGGCTACCGGAAGTGGGTTTTTGGACGGGCATGGGGTCCTCGCTGAAAAATGTCTTTTAACTAATCAATATCGGTCGGAATGGGGCTGTGCGGCCGGCGTCATTCCAGATTCTGCACCTGCTCGCGCATCTGGTCGATGAGCAGCTTCAGTTCCATGGAGGCATCGGCCAGTTCCTTGACGGCGGCCTTGGAGCCGACCGTGTTGGCCTCGCGGTTCAGTTCCTGCATCATGAAATCGAGGCGCTTGCCGACCTGGCCGCCCTTTTTGAGGATGTGGCGGGTTTCGCCCAAGTGGGCCGACAGGCGCGCCAGTTCCTCGGCGATGTCGATGCGAATGCCATAGAGGGTGACTTCCTGGCGGATGCGCTCCAGCGATTCCTCGCGGGTGGCCACCGGCGCTGCACCGTTCTGCGTCTGCAGGGCCAGGCCCAGGGCTTCGGTCATGCGTTCGGTGGCCTTCTGCTGGAATTGCTCGACCAGCTGCGGCACCAGCGGGGTGATGCGGGCCACGATGGCTTCCATCGCATCCACCCGGGCCAGGATCACGGCCTGCAGCGCCGCACCTTCACGGGCGCGGGATTCGACGAACGCGTCCAGGGTCTGCTGCATCGTGGCCAGGATGTCGGCTTGCAGGGTGTCCTGGCTGATCTCGGCTTCTTCCATCACGCCCGGCCAGCGCAGCAGTTCATTGATCGACAGCGGGGCGGCGTCGGGGAACTGGGCGCGCAACTGGTCTTGCAGGCTGGCCAGCTGGCCTACCAGGGTGTGGTTCAGGGCCTGGCTGTTGCCACTGGCGACCTTGCGGCCGAAGGACAGGCGGCATTCCACCTTGCCGCGCACCAGGCGGCCCATGATGGCTTCGCGCAGCATCGGTTCGACCGCACGCAGGTCATCGTTGATGCGGAACTGCAGGTCGAGGAAGCGCGAATTGACGCTCTTCATTTCCAGGGTGACCGTGCCGGCAGTGGTTTCACGGGTGGTGACGGCATAGCCGGTCATGCTGTAGATGGTCAAGGTCGGGACTCCATAAAGCGGGCGGGCGGCGCAGCAGGGCGCGCCGGCGAATAAGGGTTGCGGGCGGGGCGGGCAGGGTGGCCAGGGAGGTAAATGGAGGATGCCGCGACGGCGGACATCGTGTTCCTTTACAATGCCGGACTTGAACGTTCCGGCACCGCCTGTGCGGCCTGCCCGGGTGCCACCCGGTCGGAGCCCGCATTTTAATGAAGTTTCGCGGCGCCGCGCTATCAAAAACATCAAACCGGCGGTTTTGGGTGCCAATTGGCCGCCCGTCATCCGCCCAGCCTCGCCCAGACCAAGACAAGGATCACCATGACAGCTTCCCATCGCCCCAGCGGCCGCAGCGTTTCGCAATTGCGCGACGTGCGCCTGACCCGCCAGTACACCAAGCACGCCGAAGGCTCGGTGCTGGTCGAGTTCGGTGACACCCGCGTGCTCTGCACCGCCTCCATCGAGGAAAAGGTCCCTGGCTTCCTTAAAGGCAAGGGCCAGGGTTGGCTGACCGCCGAATACGGCATGCTGCCGCGCTCCACGCACACCCGCATGGACCGTGAAGCCGCCAAGGGCAAGCAGTCCGGCCGTACCCAGGAGATCCAGCGCCTGATCGGCCGCGCCCTGCGCGCCGCCTTTGACCTGGAAGCCTTCGGCGAGCGCACCCTGCAGCTGGACTGCGACGTGCTGCAAGCCGATGGCGGCACCCGCACCGCTGCCATTACCGGTGCCATGGTGGCGGCCTATGACGCCTTCAACGTGCTGAAGTCGCGCGGCCTGATCGAAACCATTCCGGTCAAGCAGTTCGTGGCCGCGATTTCGGTCGGCGTCTACCAGGGCGTCCCGGTGCTCGATCTGGATTACCTGGAAGACTCGGATTGCGATACCGACATGAACGTGGTCATGACCGACGGTGGCCATTTCGTCGAAGTGCAGGGCACCGCTGAAGGCGCCGCCTTCGACCGCGCCACCCTCAACAACCTGCTGGACCTGGCCCAGCAAGGCATCGCCACGCTCAACGGCTTGCAGAAGCAGGCCCTGGGCCTGTAATCCGCGGCCACGTCCCGGCGCAAATCGCCGTACAATGCCGCCTAGAAGCGATATGAACAAAAACGCCATGTGCCGCACCGACATGGCGTTTTTCATTGGGGCGCAGCGGCTGTCATGCCCATCCCGCGCGCCTCGCCAAGATCAGGACCAGACATGCAACCCAAGCAAAAGATCGTGATGGCGTCCAACAACGCCGGCAAACTGAAGGAATTCGCCAGTCTCCTGGGCGACATCGGACTGGACGTGCGCCCGCAAGGCGAATTCAACGTGCCCGAAGCGGAAGAACCCTTCGGCACCTTCGTCGAGAATGCCCTGACCAAGGCCCGCCACGCCGCCCGCCTGACCGGTCTGCCGGCCCTGGCCGATGATTCGGGCGTGTGCGTGAATGCCCTGGGCGGTGCGCCCGGAGTATATTCCGCCCGCTATGCCGGCGAGCCCAAGTCGGACGCCAGCAACAACGCCAAGCTCATCGCCGATCTGGCGGCCCATGCCGACAAGTCCGCCTATTACTACTGCGTGCTGGTCTACGTGCGCCATGCCGACGATCCGCAACCGGTGATCGCCGATGGCGTCTGGAAGGGTGAGATCATCGACCAGCCGCGCGGGCAGGGTGGATTCGGCTATGACCCTTATTTCCTGCTGCCCTCTCTGGGCAAGACGGCCGCTGAACTGACGGCCGCCGAGAAGAATGCCGTCTCGCACCGTGGCCAGGCCTTGCGTGCCTTGGTCGAGAAGCTGGCATGATCCCCATCAAGCCGATTCCGGCCGATATCCCGGCCGGCCAGGCGGCCAGCGGCCCGGCTCAGGCCGCGCTGGCCTTCCTGAAGCCCGGCAGCCTGCAGCTGACGGCTTTGCCGCCGCTGTCGCTGTACGTGCATTTCCCGTGGTGCGTGCGCAAGTGCCCGTATTGCGACTTCAATTCCCATGAGGTCAAGGGCAGTTTCCCTGAAGAAGCTTATCTGGATGCCCTGCGCAGCGACCTGGAACAGTCGCTGCCGCTGATCTGGGGGCGCAAGATCCATACGATCTTCATCGGTGGCGGCACGCCCAGCCTGCTCTCGGCCGCTGGTCTGGATCGCTTGTTGTCGGACCTGCGCACCTTGCTGCCCTTCGATGGCGACATCGAGATCACCATGGAAGCCAATCCGGGAACGTTTGAAGCCGACAAGTTCCGCTCCTACCGGGATAGCGGCATCAGCCGCCTGTCGATCGGTATCCAGAGCTTCAACGGCCAGCACCTGCATGCCCTGGGCCGCATCCATGATGGCGAGCAGGCGCGCAAGGCGGTGGAGATCGCGCAGGCCAACTTCGACAATTTCAACCTCGACCTGATGTACGCGCTGCCGCAGCAGACGCTGGCAGAGGCCAAGTCCGACATCGAAACGGCCATCGCCTTCGCGCCGCCGCACCTGTCGCTGTATCACCTGACGCTGGAGCCCAATACGCTCTTCGCCAAGTATCCGCCGCCGGTGCCGGATGACGATGCCAGCGCCGACATGCAGGACATGATCGCCGAGCTGACCACGGCGGCCGGTTACGTCAACTATGAGGTCTCGGCCTATGCCCAGCCCAAGCGGCGCGCCCGCCACAACCTCAATTACTGGCAATTCGGCGACTACCTGGGCATCGGCGCGGGGGCGCATTCCAAGCTCTCGTTCCCGCATCGCATCGTGCGCCAGATGCGTTACAAGCATCCCCAGTCCTATCTGGAGCATGCCAAGGCCGGGACGCCTGTCCAGGAAGAAGCGGAAATCGGCCGCGATGCCCTGGGCTTCGAATTCATGCTCAACGCGCTGCGCCTGACGGAAGGATTCTCACCGAATCTCTTCGCCGAGCGGACCGGCATGAGCCTGAACCAGATCGAAAAATCACTGAATCTGGCCGAGCAAAAAGGCATGTTGTATCGCGATCACGCTTTGATCCGACCGACCGATCTTGGGCGTCGTTTTCTCAATGATTTGCAGGAAATTTTCTTGTCAGAATAAACCCATGTTGCAAGGTGGCTTTTATCGGGTATATTTAGAAAAAATTTAATTTTAATTAAGTATTCTGCTGGGAAACTTGTTAATATTTTTTTAACATTGCAGAGCGTCTCAGCAAATAATGCGGCGCGCCACGATAAAAATATGGCTGTTCAGGATAAAAGCGTTCCATTTCCACTCGTGTTTTTGCAGCCCGTCGCGGACGTCCACCACGTCTGGACAGCGCTGTCCTTGCATATTTCACCTGCGGTCGAAGACGACAACGCCTTGCTGTCTCGCCTGTTCAATGAATTTGATCTGCATGACGCTCTGGGCGGACTGAGCTGCATCATCCCGGTGCGTGATCCTGCGGTCTTCGCGCCGGAATTCCGGCAAGAGATCCCGCAAGGGCAGCTCGCATTGCGGGTGCCGGTGGAGCATTGTGTGGACCCGGGCAAGATCGATGCGCTGGACTGGCTCTACAGCCGCGGCTTCGCCATCATCGCCGATGGCTTGCCGGCGCAGGGGGCGAGCGTTTTTCCCTTTGTCGAATCGATGGCGCTGGACGCCGGGGTGGGGCACCTGCCTGAAACCGGGCATTGGCTGCACCGCCTGCGTGGCCCGCACCTGGCCGAGAACGTGGGCGATGCCGTTCAGTTTGATGCATGCCGGGTGGAAGGTTTCCGCTGGTTCTCGGGCGACTACGCCTTGCATCCTGACAGCCGCCTGTCGCAAAAAAATTCCATTTCCCGTGCGCGCCTGCTGAAGTTGCTGGAGCTGGTGGCGCGCGATGCCGATGCCAATGAACTGGAATCCCTGCTGAAGCAGGACCCGGCCTTGTCCTATCAGCTCTTCAAGCTGGTCAGCTCGGCCGCCTTCGGTTTCTCGGCCCATATCACCAATTTCACCCAGGCCATCAACCTGCTGGGCCGTCGTCAGCTGCAGCGCTGGCTGCAGTTGCTGCTGTACGCACGCTTCCCCGGCGACGAGTCCGCCAATCCGCTGCTGCCGCGTGCCGCGGCGCGCGCGGCGATGATGGAATCGATGGCGCAGAAGGTGGACTGCACCCAGGAAGAACTGGACCGCGCCTTCATCACCGGCATGTTCTCGCTGCTGGATATTTTGCTGGGCATGCCGCTCAACGACATCATCGAGCCGCTCAAGCTGCCGGTGGATATCGTCAATGCGCTGGTGTACCGTACCGGCCGGCTGGGCAAACTGCTGAACGTGGTCGAGCGCTCCGAGGACGGCCGCATTCCGCTGCGTCATGTCGATCTCGACGCCGCCGGTCTCGATGCCGAAGTGTATTGCCGTTGTCTGATCCAGGCCTTCAATTGGGCCACACGCGTCAGCACTGAGGCGTGATGACGATGATTTCCTCCGTGGGCACTGACGATCTGGCATGCTGTTCGGCACTGCTGGACGCCATGCAGAACCTGCAAGGCATGGCCTTGCATGCGGCACTCGGAGGGATTGCGTCCGGTTTCCTCAAGCGCCCCGGTGGCCGCTATGTGGTCAGCCCGCCGCCGGAGTCGGCCAGCGGGCTGTGCCAGGTGGTGGAGCATGAGGGCGCGCGCTTCGGCCACTTCGTCTTTCCGGCGCTGACCCGCCCCTATACCGAACTGGAGCGCACGCGTCTGGCGATGCTGGCGGCTTTCCTCGGCCGCCTGATGCAGCGCCGCGCCGAGACCGACAAGCGCGCCCGTTCGCTGGACCAGATCGAAGCCAAGCTGGAGCAGCAGGCGCAGATCCTCAATCAGATGCACGAGTCGGTCATCACCATGGACCCGGCAGGTTTCATCACCAGCTGGAACCGCGGGGCCGAGCAACTGTTCGGCTACAGCGCGCTGGAAGCCATCGGCCGCAATGTGTTGTTCCTCTACGAGAACGAAGAGGAAGAGGATTCGCTGCACGACCTGTTCCTGGAGCAGGGTGGCCGCGAGATGGAGGTGCGTCGCCGCAAGAAGTCCGGTGAGGTGTTCTGGGCCAGTCTGTCGCTGTCCGTGATGCGTGACCAGCATGGTCATCCGATTGGCCTGATCGGCTATCTGAACGACATCACTGAACGCAAGAACGCCGAAAAGCTGATCCATCATCTGGCCTACTACGATGCCCTGACCGGACTGCCCAACCGCACCTTGCTCACCCGCACCGTGGATCAGGCGCTGACCGAAGCCCGGCATGAGAACATGCACGGCTGCGTGATGTTCATCGACCTGAACCGCTTCAAGCCCATCAACGACACGCTGGGCCACGTGGCCGGCGACATGCTGCTGGTGGAAGTGGCGATCCGCCTGCGCCGGGCCTTGCGCGAGCAGGATGTGGTGGCACGCCTGGGGGCGGATGAATTCGCGGTAGCGCTGTTCGACATCGACAAGGATTACCATCCCGGCTTCGTCGCACAGAAGCTGCTGGCCGTGTTTGATGATCCGTTCTTCATCGACGGCCATGAGCTGCGCGTGGGGGCCAGCATTGGCGTGAGCATGTATCCGGAAGACGCGACCGATACCGAAACCCTGCTGCGCCTGGCTGACATCGCCATGTACCGGGCGAAGCAGGGCGGTGACAACAACGAAAACGGCTACGTCTATTACAGCGAAGAGATGAATCGCAACACGCTGGACTTGTTGCGCATCGAAACCGGTTTGCTGCACGCCTTCGAATACAACGAATTGCTGCTGTACTACCAGCCCAAGGTGGATATGAACACCTTGGCGATCACCGGTGGCGAGGCCCTGGTGCGCTGGCAGCATCCGGAGCGCGGATTGCTTTTGCCGGGTGAGTTCATCCCGATTGCTGAAGAAACAGGCTTGATCGTGCAGTTGAGCGATTGGGTGCTGGACGCAGTATGCCGCCAGGCGCGCTCGTGGAGGGATGCCGGCCTGGCTCCGATCCGCATCGCCCTGAACGTGACGGCGCGCGAATTCACCCGTTCGCTGCCGGACCGCGTGCGTGCGGCGCTGAACCGCCATTCACTCAGTGGCGACTGGCTTGAGCTGGAAATCACCGAGAGCATGCTGATGCACAGCACCGATCGGGTCATTTCCATCATGGAAAAGATCTGCAGCCTGGGCATCACGATTTCACTGGATGACTTCGGGACTGGCTATTCCAGCCTCTCGTACCTGAAGCGCTTCCCCATCAATACGCTCAAGATCGACCGTTCCTTCACCATGGGCATTCCGGACGATACCAATGATTGCGCCATCGCCAGCGCCATCATCGGCATCGCCAAGCAATTGCGCCACAAGGTCATCGCCGAAGGGGTGGAAACGCAGAAGCAATTCAACTTCCTGCGCGAAGCCGGGTGCAATGAATTGCAGGGCTATATCTTCTCGCGCCCGATTCCGGCGGTGGATTTCCACGCCATGCTGCTGGAGGGGCGCAAGCTCAACTTTGTGCCGGAAACGTCGGCTCCCGCTGAAGACCTTCCTGACCAATAAGGCTGGCAGCCGGTGCGTGGTGTTGCGCTGCCCGGCAACTGGCTGCTTCTCTTCCAGATTCCCCTGTTGTCCTGCGCCGGATGCGGTCCTATGCTGAAGGCCGTGTTGCGAGAGATTTAATCCCTTCGGGCATTCTCTCGAAGTTTTTCGGTCTGATGGGAGAATATTGTCCAGATATCATCAGCGATTTTTCAGGTTTTCGGCGTACTGCAGTGTCAGTGCCTATTCTTCACCTTTCAACCAACGAAGGAGAACGATCATGAAACGACGTATTGCACAGCTGGCCTTGCTGGCCTGCGCATCTGCGGCATCGGCTGCCATGGCTGCCGAGGCGCCGCTCAAGGTGGCGCTGAACCTGGTCAATGCGCAAGGGGTGGCGTCCCCGGCGGGAGAGGTGACCATCAGCGAGACGCCTTATGGGCTGCTGTTCCAGCCGGCCTTGTCGGGCTTGCCGGCGGGCGTGCATGGTTTCCATGTACACCAGAATGCCTCCTGCGCGCCGCTGGAGAAGGATGGGAAGATGGAGCCGGCGCTGGCCGCCGGTGGGCATTGGGATCCGCAAAAGACTGGCAAGCATGAAGGTCCCTATGGCGAAGGCCATCTGGGCGACTTGCCGGCCTTGTATGTGACGGCCGATGGCAAGGCCGAGAATCCGGTCCTGGCCCCGCGCCTCAAGACGCTGGCCGAAGTCCGCGGGCATGCGCTGATGGTGCATGTGGGTGGGGATAATCACTCGGATCATCCGGCACCGTTGGGTGGCGGGGGTGTGCGACTGGCGTGCGGGGTGATTCAGTAAGCGTTCGTCCTGACATTCCATCAGGATGTGGATCAGGAAGTGCGTTCCAGCGGGCGCACTTCCTGTTCGATCCGCGCGCCGTGGTCACGCTGGGCGATCTTGAGATCGTAGGTCATTTGCAGGTTCAGCCAGGACTGCGCATCGCCGCCGAAAAAGCGTGCCAGTCGCAGGGCGGTATCGGGGGAGACGCCGCGCCGCTCGTTGACGATCTCTCCGATGCGCGTGGCCGGGACGTGCAGGGCGATGGCCAAAGCGTTGGCGCTCAGGTTGATCGGTGCGAGGAATTCCTCACGCAGGATCTCGCCAGGATGAATCGGGCGCATGCGATTGCTGGGAGAGCTCATGACGGTCTTTCAGTGGTAATCGATGATTTCAACGTGGGATGCCCCGGTGCGTCCGATGCTGTGCCACATGAAGCAAAGCCGGAATTGGCTGTTGATGCGGATGCTGTGCTGGCCGTGCCGGTTGCCGTGAAGTGACTCCAGGCGGTTGCCTGGCGGAGTACGCAGGAATTCCAGCGTAGCAGCTGCATCCAGCATCTGCAGCTTGCGTTCGGCCGCAGCACGGATGTTGGCAAAGCGAGGCACCGACTTTCCGTGAAATAAGGCTTCCGTATCTGCGCATCGGAAGCTGAGTATCATGGTGAGCGTATAACGTTATTCGTTAAGCGTCAATCGATAAACTTCTGGATGGGTCTGAGCTTGATCGCAGCAGGTCCCTTCTGGCGTTATACGGAAAAATCAGCTGCGCGCAGGAAAGTCCCGCGAATGTATCGGTACAACCGGGTGTTTTTCGAGGAAGAGATAAAGCGGCAGGGGAAATGAAAAACGGGTCCATCAGGACCCGTTTTTCATTTGAAGCTTTGGCGGAGACGGAGGGATTCGAACCCTCGATACAGGTTTAAGCCCGTATGCTTCCTTAGCAGGGAAGTGCCTTCGACCACTCGGCCACGTCTCCACACTGAAGGCTGTTATCGCATTGCTGCGTTGCCTCAGCGAAGACCGAGATAATATCTTCTCATTTGCATCCGGTCAACAGTGGTCTTGCAAAAAATCACTGTTTTTTCACCGGTGCGGTCTTCGCTTTGCGCGGTGCGTGATTTATTTGGCGCTGTCCAGGTCGAACGCCTTGTGCAGGGCGCGCACGGCCAGTTCCATGTACTTCTCGTCGATCAGCACCGAGATCTTGATTTCCGAGGTGGAGATCATCTGGATGTTCACGCCTTCTTCCGACAGCGTGCGGAACATCTGCGAAGCGATGCCAACGTGGCTGCGCATGCCCACGCCGACCACCGAGACCTTGGAGACCTTGGTGTCGCCATTGATGGCGGCCGCACCGATGTGTGCCTTGACGCTGCTGTTGAGCACTTCCACGGCCTTGGCGTATTCGGCGCGCGGCACGGTGAAGGTGAAGTCGGTCTTGCCTTCCACCGACTGGTTCTGGATGATCATGTCCACTTCGATGTTGGCGTCGGCCACCGGGCCCAGGATCTGGTAGGCGATGCCCGGACGGTCGGGTACGCCCAGCACGGTAATCTTGGCTTCGTCGCGGCTGAAGGCGATGCCGGTGATGGTTGCTTGTTCCATGTTCTTGTCTTCCTCAAACGAAATCAGGGTGCCGGAGGCGGCTTCTTCGGCCAGCGGCGTGAGCGGGTCGGTCAGCGACGACAGCACGCGGGTCGGCATCTTGTAGTTGCCGGCGAATTCCACGGAGCGGATCTGCAGGACCTTGGAACCCAGGGACGCCATTTCCAGCATCTCCTCGAAAGTCACGGTCTTCAGGCGCCGGGCATCGCTCACCACGCGCGGGTCGGTGGTGTAGACACCATCCACGTCGGTGTAGATCAGGCATTCCGCCGCCTTGATGGCAGCGGCCACGGCCACGGCCGAGGTGTCCGAGCCGCCACGGCCCAGGGTGGTGATGTTGCCGTCGGCGTCCACGCCCTGGAAACCGGTGATCATGACGATCTTGCCAGCGTTCAGATCCTTGCGGACCTTGGCGTCATCGATGGAGCGGATGCGCGCCTTGGTGAAGGCCGAGTCGGTCTTGATGGGGACTTGCCAGCCGGCGTAGGAGACGGCTTGCTTGCCCAGCGCCTGCAGTGCGATGGCCAGCAGCGCCACCGAGACCTGTTCGCCGGTCGAGGCCAGCATGTCCAGTTCGCGGCCGTCGGGCTGGGCCATGATTTCCTTGGCCATGCCCAGCAGGCGGTTGGTTTCACCAGACATCGCCGAAGGCACGACAACGATCTGATGGCCGGCGTCGTGCCATTTGGCAACGCGCTTTGCGACATTCTGGATGCGCTCGATTGAGCCCATCGAGGTGCCGCCGTATTTGTGAACGTATAAAGCCATAGGGGATAAAAAAAGGTGGCCCGACTTTGACAAGAAAACCCTGAGCCAGGCGGGAAGGAACAAACCCTTGACTTTACATGCGGTGCGCCAAAATCTCAAGGAAAAGCTCGGT
>NZ_DBIC01000163.1:0-2352 GCF_002296545.1 Herbaspirillum sp. UBA812
GCAGCATCAACGGCAACAAGGCCGAGCTGCGTTTTTCGCTCACCGCCAATGGCGTGACGACCTTCAGCGTCAGCGGCGCGCGCGCCTGTACCGCCACCGCCGATGGCGTGGCGCTGGCCAAGGGCAAGTCGGTCAGCATCACCGGCCAGGCGTGGTACCGCAATTTCACCGGCAAGACTGCAGTTCATCAATATGACATCGGCTCCGCAACCGCCCCGCTCGCGACAACACGGCACCTGGTACTCGTTCAATGCACCTTATGAACGGGCCAGGCTGTTCTCGCCCTGGACGATCGCCGGCTTCGCGCTGGCAGTCGGGACGGTGCTCGCCCTGGTCTATCCCAAGGTCTCGCTGCAGCAGCGGCTGGAAGTGGCCAATGCCAGCGGCAAATCCGACCAGCTGACGGTCGAGTACATCAAGGTCTTCCTCAAGGCCCAGCCCGGCAATGCGGCGCTGCGTGCCGAGCTGGTCAAGCAGATGATCGACCTCGGCCAGTTCGGGGAGGCGCGTGCGCAACTGGCCCTGCTGCAGATGGACAGCAGCGCGGCCGCACGCCTGTCGGCGGCCTGGCTGGAATACCGCATCCGCCAGCAGGAAGTCTTTGCCCTGCCGCTGGGTTCGCCCGAGCGCACGCCGTTGCTGGCACAGTTGCGCGAACAGCTCAATGTGCTGATGACCTATCCGCTCACTGCACAGCAATGGCTGACGCTGTCGCAGGATGCGCTGGCACTCGGTGACGGCGAGTCCGCCCGCGCCGCCTTCGCGCGCCTGCTGGCCGATCGCGGCACGGCCGACATGTCCTATACCGAAGCGGTGCGCCTGGGCCAGCAAAGCCTGGGCGTGGGCGATTACCACAGCAGCGCGGCCTTCTACCTGCTGGCCATGCAACACGCCGGATCGCTGGCGGCGCGCCGCGAGAATTTCCTCGATGCGATGCGGACCTTGCAGGCCGGCGGCTTTTACCAGGAAGCGCTGGCCGCCGCCGAAGCCAACCTCGGTCCACTGGCCAATGACAAAACCGTGCTGCTCTACCTGACGCGGCTGGCGCAGGCGGCCAATCGCCCGGATGCCGCCGAGCGTTACGTGAAGCAGTTGCTGCAATTGTCGATGGCGCGTGTGCCGTCGCCGCTGGCGGCTGCGCGGGCCGGGCAAGGGGGCGTGGTGGCCGTGTCCATGCAGGACTTCCGGCAGTCGCTGCAGCAGATGCAATCGCTGCTGCACCATCCCCGGCGCCTGCACAATGAACTGCAGCGCGCGATGCAGCAGGGCCGCATGCTGCGTGTGGCCGGGGAGAACCAGCCCTCGGCGGCCGATATGGCTTCCAGCCGCGCGCTGGCCAGGCTGCCCTTCGATGAGGAGATCTACACGCTGGCCTACAACGTCTTCCTGGCCAATCGCAACCTGGTCGATGCGCGCCTGCTGGCGCAATCGGCGGTGCGCCAGCGCCCCGATGACGCGGCCTGGCGCAAGCGCCTGGCCGAGGTCTCCGAATGGAGCGGCGTGCCGGAACAGGCCACGCCGCAATGGCTGGCCTATGCGCGCCTGTCGGGCGACGAGGCGGCGTGGGACAACGTCCTGCGTGCGGCCGCCGGGACCTTTGAACAAGACATGCTGGTCGAGGCCCTGCAGCACAAGATGCAGGTCGAGCCCGGCAATGCGCAGTGGGTCAACCTGCTGGTGGCGCAATACGAAAACATCGGCCAGCCCGAACGCGCCGCCGCGTTGCTGGAAGAGCGTCTGCGCGGCAAGCCGGCCCGCACTCCCGACGCCGCCACTGAGCGCAACGGCACGATGGAAGCGCTGGCCAAGCTGTATCTGCGCATGGGCCGCGATGATGCTGCGCTGGCGACCTTGCGCCGCCAGCGCGAGGAGTTCGGCCCTTCCGCCGCGAACGCCCTGATGACCGCCAATCCCTTGTATCTGCGTGGCCGCCTGGACGATGCGCTGGAAGTGCTGCGCGCTGCCGCCAAGGTGGCACCGGACGGCAATGCCGACTTCTGGCGCACCTATGCGGAAGTGGCGCGCTACATGGGTCTGAATGAAGAGGCGCGCATCGGCTATGACCGGCTGCTGGCCGCAGACCAGGCCGCCGAAGGCGACATGAGCAACATGATGGTGGTGATCCAGGACCGCGAACCACGCGCCGCCGCCGAGCTGGCCGAGTTCGGTTTCCACCGCACCGGCGTGCCCAATTTCGCGGTGCAGGCGCTGACCTATCGCTTGCGTCTCAACGACCTGGAGGGCGCGCGCAGCTTCCTCGCCAGCCTGACTCCGCAGCAGAATGCGGCATTGGAAAAATACGTTCCTTTCCTCAGCGTGCGTTCCTCGGTCAAGCAATTGCAGCGCGATCTC
>NZ_DBIC01000163.1:2644-3205 GCF_002296545.1 Herbaspirillum sp. UBA812
GTCAAGCAATTGCAGCGCGATCTCGAGGGCGCGCGTGCCGACATGCGCCTGGCGCTGTCGCTGGCACCGCGCGCGGCCGATGTGCGGGCCGAGACCCTCTGGGTACTGATCGCCACGCGCGATGCCGCACTGCTCAATCGCGCCATGACGATGTGGGCCCATGATGCCGAGACCACGCCGCAACTGTGGGGACCGTACGCCGCCGCCAACATGTCGCTGAACCGCCAGAACCAGGCGCTGCACTGGTTCCGCAAATCCGGCTTCCCGCACGACGATTACCTGTGGCTGATGAGTTATGCCGAGGCGCTGGATGCCACCGGCCAGCCCGACCTGGCCTGGCGCATCCGCCGCCATGCCTGGCTGGAAGTGCGCAATCCGCAACTGCTGCGCAATGTCCCGCCCGGGCAATTGCATGAATGGCGCGATCGTCTTGCGGCGCTGGCACCGCTGTTCATGAGCGCCGATGACAGCGCCCGCGTCATGCGCGCACTGTTGCGCAGCGATGTGACGCTGCCACCGCGGCCGGACGGCCAGTCCAACCCCGCCAATGGCCCGGCCCTG
>NZ_DBIC01000163.1:3488-28799 GCF_002296545.1 Herbaspirillum sp. UBA812
CCAGTCCACCCCCGCCAATGGCCCGGCCCTGCTCAAGGACATGCAGCAAGCCGCGCGCAGCGATGCCGTCCAGCGCAGCCAGGATGAGGTGCGATCAGCGCAACTGGCCGAGGGACCGGCAGCACTGTTTGCGCCCACCACCGACACCGGCCAGCGCCCGGGCGATGATGCGCGCTTGTCTTCCGGTGCACGCGAACTGGCGCTGGCCTATGCGATGAACCAGAACCAGTCCGACCTGGCCCGCACCTGGCTGGCCACGCGCTTTGCCAAACAGCTCGACAAGCCGCTGTGGGGCGAGCTGGCCATGGCCCTGGGCAACGATGATCGCCAGCGCTTGAATGCCATGCTGGACAACCTGGCCGACTGGCTGCCCATGTATGACCGCGTCGAAGCGGCACGCGTGGCCGGACGCGTCGGCCTGGCACAGACGCTGGCCTTCGACCAGCTCGAACGCCTGCCCGCCGACGATGAACTGCACGGACGGCTGACCGGCCTGGTGACCGATGAGCCGCCGCGCTTCTCGGCGGGCTACACCGCCACGCGCGAATTCCCGCTGGCCACCAAGCTGTTCACGGTCAACACCGGCGTGGCGCTCACGCCGGGCACGCGCTTCTCCTTCGGCTACACCGAACGGCACCAGACCGTGGACGACACGACTCTGCTGGGCGATGTGCCGGCGGTGGACCGCCTCTTCGAATTCACCCTGCGCCGTCGCATCGAGGATGGGTTCGTCAGCGCCAGCCTGCAGCACCGCGATGCGATGACTTCCTTCAATGGCCTGCGCCTGGAATTCTCGCAGCAGCTCACGCCCAAGCTCACGCTCTCCGGCAATGGCGGGCTGAACCTGGCGGCCATCGATTCGGCCTTGATCCGCGTGGGCGGACGGCGCAGCGGCGGCGAACTGAACCTGAACCTGCAATTGAGCCGTACCGAATACCTGCGCCTGGGCGGCGGCCTGCAGCGCTACCAGACGCAATCCGGCACGGCGCTCGGCAATGGCCGCACCCTCAATGCCGAAATCGGGACGCACTTGCGCGTGGAGTATCCCAACCTGACCCTGCGCGGCTTCGTCAACGATGCCAAGTTCAGCGATCGCGGTGCCAGCGATGACCAGATCGCACGCCTGGTCCCGGCCGGCAACGATCCGACCGGCTTCCGCTACATGCCGCTGGATGCGCGCTCGTGGGGTGTCGCACTGGGGGCCGGCACCGTCATCGAAAATGCCTACACGCGCGCCTGGCGTCCTTATGCGGAGTTCGGCCTGACCCGCACCTCCGACATCGGCTGGGGCCGCAACCTGCGCGCCGGGGTGGCCGGCAGCGTGCTGGGGCAGGACGTGCTGTCGGTGGCCGCGCAAAGTACCAGCGCCACGCCGAACACGCCGCAGCGCGGGTTTGAATTGAATGTGCTCTACAAATGGTTCTACTGAATATGAATCTGAAATTGAAACCGCAGGTGAAGGCCTCGCTGTCCGTACCGTGTCGAAATTGATTGATCAATGAAATCGATGAATCAGCCCTCATTAATCTATGGCCGAGAAAGGCCGCGCATTGCTCCAAGGTGAACATCATGACAAACAAGATCCGCTCCACGCTGTTGAAACTCGGCAGCGCCGCCGTTCTGGCCCTGGGCCTGGCCGCCTGCTCCACCGCTGATATCGGCCGCGCGCCGGTGGTACCGGCCGATGCACGCTGGGGCTTGCTGCCCTTCGCCAATCACACCGAGACCCCGCAGGCCGGACTGCGTGCCGAGTCGATCTCGGAGAGCATCCTGCGCGCCAATGGCCTGGCCGAGCTGCGCCGCTATCCGGCTTCGCTCAACAATGAAACCCTGTTCGAACCGATGGACCGAAAGCAGCTCGATGCCGCCCTCGACTGGGCACGCAGCGAGAACATCACCTATGCGCTGTCCGGCACCGTCGATGAATGGCGCTACAAGGTCGGCATCGATGGCGAGCCGGCCGTGGGCCTGACGCTGCAGCTGATTGAGGTCTCCAGTGGCAAGGTGGTCTGGGCAGCGGCCGGTGCCAAGAGCGGCTGGAGCCGCGAAGCCTTGTCGGCCGTGGCACAGAAGCTCATGCGCAGCCTGCTGTCGCCCTTGCGCGCGCTGGCGCGCACCTCGGCGGCCGTCAATGCGGCCAACGCCGCGGATGCTGCGGCGCAGGCCGAGTCCGCCACACCCGAGATGCAGCGCCCCTGATGGGAGAGAACGTGAACGACAGCCAACGGCCCACTGCACCACCGGTCTCCGGACGTCCCGGCAGCGGCCAGCCGTGGGCGGCCAGTCCGCGGCCGGCACCGACGGCGGCGCAGAAGCGCCAGAAGTTCTGGTCACGCCTGTTTACGCGCTTCGATACCGACAGCGGATCACCGCGCAAGGCGGCCCTGCGCATCGTCGAGACCATTGCGCTGGTGGCCGCCGCGCTGGGTGTGGCCTGGTGGCTGGCGCCGGAGGATCCGTTCGGGCTGGAGGCGCAATTCCCCTGGCTGTGGCTGATGCCGGCCATCCTTGCCATGCGCTACGGCAGCACGCTGGGCGTGGTGGCGGTGGCCACCATGCTGGGGGGCTGGTATCTGCTCATGCATGGCCATCATGAGGATGAGGCGCAGGCTGTGGTGTCGGCGGCGCAGGCCTTTCCGCAAGCCTATTTCCTGGGCGGGCTGGTGTTGACGCTGCTGTGCGGCCAGTTCGCCGAAGTGTGGAATGCGCGCAGCCGCCGCCTGCGCGGGGTGAATGCCTACCTGGAAGAGCGCCTGACCATGCTCACCAAGAATCACTTCCTGCTGCGCCTGTCGCACGAGCGGCTGGAGCAGGATCTCTTGTCCAAGCCGCTGACCCTGCGTGAATCGCTGGACCGCATGCGCGCCCTCACGCTCACGCAATACCTGCTGGACCCGGGGCGCATGCCGGCACCGGATGCCTTCCTGCAGATCTTGGTGCAGAGCTGCCAGGTGGAGTCGGCCTCAGTCTTCGCTTGCGATGTTCATGGCCACGTCCTGCCTGAGGCGGTGGCCAGCGTGGGCAAGGTCACGCCGCTGGCGGCCGACGACCCGCTGGTGCGCTATTGCCTGACGCAGCAGAAGCTGGGCCATATCCAGACCGAGAGCCTGAACCAGACCCTGCGCAACCAGAGCCGCTATCTGGTCTGTGCGCCCTTGCGCAACTACGAGGGCCGCCAGTTCGGCTTGCTGGTGGTGGAGCAGTTACCCTTCCTGGCCCTGAACGAAGACACGCTGCAACTGATGTCGGTGCTCATCGACTACTACGCCGACGGCATCGAGATGGGCGACAGCGCCCGCGCCATCCTGCAGCAGCTGCCGACCTGCCCGCCGGAACTGGCGGTGGACCTGGTGCGCCTGCATCGCCTCAAGCGCAGCACCGACATCGATTCCTCGCTGGTGGCGCTGGTGTTCGGTGACGACGAACTCTCACGCGACATGTACGATCAGGTACGCCGCCTGAAGCGCGCCGCCGATGTGGTCTGGACCTACAAGGCCGGTGGCCGCAACGTGTTGATGACCTTGCTGCCGCTGGCCGGACCGGCAGCGGTGGATGGCTACCTGATGCGCATCGAGACCGCTTCGCACGCGCAGTTCGACAACAAGTCCCTGGCCAACTTCGCCGCTGCGCACACCGCTGCGCTGGGCAGCGATGAGCCGATGCGCCTCTTGATCAACCTGGTGGAACGCTGTGCTGCTTAAACTCTCCGCTGCCGGTCTGAGTTTCGAGACCGCCTCTGTGGCCCTGCTGCTGCAGGGCGGCAACGGGCTGGGCGTACTCTCCGGTTATCTGCTGCTGCACCTGGCCTCCTCGGCGCTGTTCGCGCTGGCCATCGCGCAGGTGGCCCCGCCGCAGTACCGGCGTCCGCGCACGGCCTTGCTGTTGTATTTGTTCTTCTTCAATTTCTTCATTCCCATCGGCGGCGTGCTGTGTGCCGTGGTGGCGCTGCTGGTGGCCGTGCTCTGGCCCAAGGACAAGCCGGAAGACCATTTCGACACCACCCAGGCCCCGGCCTTCGTCACCGCGCGCAGGCGCGAGGGCAGCGGTTTTTCCGGCAACCGTGTGCGCGCCCAGCTGGGCAACGTCGCCACGCCCGTGGACAAGCGGCTCAATGCGCTGGTGGCGATCCAGAGCACGCCCACGCGCGCCAGCGGCGCTTCGCTGCGCAGCCTGCTGGGCGATCCGGCGGACGACGTGCGGCTGCTGGCCTACGGCATCCTGGATGGCAAGGAAAAGAAGATCACCCAGCGCATCGTCGACATGCGCAACCACCTCAAGACCGTCTCCGACCCCGAGACCCTGAGCATCCTGCACCAGCAGGTGGCCGAGCTGTATCAGGAACTGATCTACCAGAACCTGGTGCAGGGCGACCTGCTGAATTACTCCTACACCCAGATGCGCGAGCACGCCCGGGCGGCGCTGCAGATCGATGCCGCCCAACCGGGCCTGTGGTTCATGCTGGCGCGCATGGAGCTGGCCAACCGCAACGTGGCCGACGCCGCCGAGGCCATGCAGCGCGCCCATGAATATGGTTTTTCGCGCGTGCGTCTTCTGCCTTACCTGGCCGAACTCAGCTTCCTCGAACACGACTACGAACAAGTGCGCAAGCTCTTCATCGAAATGCAATACGATCCCAGCGTGTCCTCGCAGCCGCAGCTGCACCGTTACTGGCGCCATGGCCGGCGCACCATTGCCAACCGGCCTGACACCTTCAGTCCCGCGCCTGCGGGCCGTCCTAGCGGAGGCCGCCGATGAATGCGCCTGTCGTCAAACCGGTCGCCGGCGATGCGTCCTACCAGCGCCGCGCCAAGGACTGCGACGTCATGCTGCTGCTGGAAGGGACTTTCCCGTATGTGAGCGGTGGCGTGTCAAGTTGGGTCAACCAGATCATCCGGGGTTTCCCCGAGATCCGTTTCGGCCTGTGCTTCATCGGCAGCCGACCCGAGGATTACGGCACCCCCAAGTACGCACTGCCGGACAACGTGGTCCATCTGGAAACGCACTTCATCCACGAACATCTCTCGGCGACGCAGGTGGTGCGTTCGCGCGGCGATGCAGCCGCCTTCGAGCGCATCGACGAACTGCATGCCATGTTCCGCGCCTACGATCGCACTGATGCCACCTCGCATTCGGCGCTGGTGGCGCAACTGGGTGAGCTGATTCCGATGATGGAAGATGGGGGCAAGATGGACCAGGACGCCTTCCTCTTCAGCAAGCGTTCCTGGGATTACCTCGCTTCGCAATACCGCATCTTCTGCACTGATCCGTCCTTCGTCGATTACTTCTGGACCGTGCGCATCATGCACCAGCCGGTATGGACCCTGGCCCGCGTGGCGCGCCAGCTGATCCCGGCGCGCTGCTATCACACCATCTCCACCGGTTACGCGGGCTTCCTCGGGGCGCTGATGAAGATGCAGACCGGCCGTCCGCTGATCCTTTCCGAACACGGCATCTACACCAAGGAACGCAAGATCGACCTGTTCCAGAGCGAGTGGATCCGCGACAACCGCAACGTCTTCGAAAAGGATGCCTCGCAGATTCCCTATTTCCGCGAGATGTGGATCCGCTTCTTCGAGGCGCTGGGCCGGCTGTGCTACCAGGCGTCCAACGACATCGTCGCGCTCTACGAGACCAACCGCCTGCGCCAGATCCATGACGGCGCACCGGCCGAGCGCACGCGCAATATCCCCAACGGCATTGACCTGCCGCGCCTGTCCAAGCTGCGCGCATTGCGCAGCGAGAAGATTCCGCCGGTGCTTTGTCTCTTGGGCCGGGTGGTGCCGATCAAGGATGTGAAGACCTTCATCCGCGCCATGCGCACCGTGGTCAACCAGTATCCGGAGGCCGAAGCCTGGATCGCCGGACCGGAAGATGAAGACCCGGCCTATGCCGGCGAATGCCACGCGATCGCCGATGGCCTTGGCCTGACCGACAAGGTCAAGTTCCTCGGTTTTCAGAAGATCGACGAGCTCATGCCCAAGATCGGACTGGTGGTGCTCTCCAGCATCAGCGAGGCCTTGCCGCTGGTGCTGCTGGAAGGTTTTGCGGCCGGTGTGCCGGCCGTTGCTACCGATGTGGGATCGTGCCGCCAGCTGCTGTATGGACTGTCGGAAGATGATCAGGCACTGGGCGCAGCGGGGGATGTGGTCGGCATCGCCCAGCCCCAGGCGCTGGCCGACGCGGCATTGAAACTGCTGACCGATCCGCAGCGCTGGCACGCGGCCCAGGCCGCAGGCATTGCGCGCGTGGAGCGTTATTACACCCAGGACATGATGTTCGGTGCCTACCGTGAGCTGTACCAGCGTTCGCTGGCGCAGGGTGGGCAGGACACCGACGCCGCATCCGGCCAGCCGCTGCGCTGCCCGGTGCGGCACTGACGAGGACCGCCATGGCCGGTATCGGTTTTGAACTGCGCAAGATATTGAAGCGCGACAGCCTGCTCTCGCTGATGCAGGCGTATTCCTATGCGGCCCTGATCAGTTCGGGGCCGTGGATCATGTCCATCGTCGGCATCCTGGTCATCGGCCTGGTGAGCTATACGGTGAACATGCCCAAGCTGGCCATCGTGCAATTCCAGGTCAGCATCACCTACGTGATTTCGCTGTCGCTGATCTTCACCGGCATCTTCCAGCTGGCCTTGACGCGCTTCGCAGCGGACCGCCTGTTTGAAAAGGACAATCACGCCATCCTGCCCAATTTCCATTCGGTGTCGATGGCGGTGACGGTGGTGGGCGGCGTGCTGGGCCTGCTGGCGGTGGCCTTCCTGTTCCCGCAGCAGAGTGCGCTGTACCGGTTGCTGTTGCTGGCGGCCTTCATCATCATGTGCAACATCTGGATCGCCACCATCTTCCTGTCGGGGATGAAGCAGTACAAGGCCATCTTCTGGATCTATGCGCTGGGCTACACCATCACGGTGGTGGCGGCGCTGCTGTTGCGTCCGCTGGGGCTGGAGGGCTTGATGGGCGGCTTCGTGATCGGCCAGGCGGTGTTGTTGATGGCGATGATGGCGCTGATCCTGCGCAATTTTCCGTCGGACCGCTTCATCTCCTTCGAGTTTTACGAGCGCAAGAAACTCTATCCCTCGCTCATGGCCATCGGCCTGCTCTACAACACCGCGATCTGGATCGACAAGGCCATGTTCTGGTACACGCCCGAGACCAGCCAGGCCATCATCGGCCCGCTGCGCGCCTCGGTGATCTATGACCTGCCGGTGTTCCTGGCTTACCTTTCGATCATTCCTGGCATGGCCATCTTCCTGCTGCGCATGGAGACCGATTTCGTCGAGGACTATGATGCCTTCTACGAGGCCGTGCGCACCGGTGCCTCGCTCGAAACCATCGAGAAGCACCGCAACGGCATGGTGGAAACGGTGCGCCTGGGCCTGCTGGAAATCATCAAGATCCAGGCCATCACCACTTTGCTGCTGATGGTGACGGGTGAGTCCATCCTGAAGTGGCTGGGCATTTCCACGCTCTACCTGCCGCTGCTCTACATCGACGTCATCGCGGCCAGCCTGCAGGTGGTGCTGCTGGGCATCCTCAACGTCTTCTTCTATCTCGACAAGCGCCGCATCGTGCTGGGCCTGTGCGGGGGACTGGTGGTGCTCAACTTCGCGCTCACCGCGCTCTCGCTGCACCTGGGTCCGACCTTCTACGGCTTCGGATTTGCGCTGGCGGTGTTCGTGGTGGTGCTGGCCGGTTTCGTGCTGCTCACCCGCAAGCTGGAACTGCTGGAGTACGAGACCTTCATGCTGCAATGAGCGCTGCGCTCATTGCAGCACTCATTGCGGCAACTCCTGCGCCTTCCATTTTTTCCACAGGCGATGCATGCGCTCGTGGCCATCCTTGACCTGGCCGGCCAGGAAGCCGCGCGCATAGCCGATGCTCGCGGCAAGACGTGCCTCCTTCTGCTGCAGTTGCTGCAGCAGGGCATCGGCCACCACCAGGTCGTTCTGCAGGCCCAGCTGGTCCTGCAGGCGTGACAAGGCTTTCAGGTAGGGGCGGCTGCTCTTCTCGCCATACAGCGCCTGGAAAAATTCGATGTCATAGCGCATCTTCTTGGCGGCGATGCGGGTACGGTGGCGCGCGCGGTCATTTTCTTCCAGATGCGCACCGCGCTTGTTGAGACGCTTCTCGTCTCGTCGCAGCATCTGCCGTGCATAGCGGAAAAGCGCTTGCGAGAGGGCTTCCTGTCCCGCCTCGTCGAGGCCATCGCGCCAGCCTGCGGTCAGCAGCCAGCGGCTGAACTGCAGGACCAGTGCGGTATAGCGCGGCGAGGCCACGGCCTGTACCGCCAGCGCATGTTCCTTGCCGGCTTCCACCAGCGCTGCATGGCGCACCCGTTCCAGATCGATGGCACCGATGGCGTGCGGTGGCAGCGTGGTCAGCGTTTGCGTGGCCAGTACATCCCAGTCACGTGCATTGCCGATGGCTTGCGAGACCCAGTCGAATTCAGCGGCCAGGGAAGCGGGCAGGGCGATCACGGGCTCGAACAGCGTGAAGGCCGAGCGCAGGCGGCGCAGGCCTACGCGCATCTGGTGCAGGCGTTCGATGTCGTCACTGTCCTGGTCGGCGATGTCATTGGCCTGGATCTGCTCCACGCAATTGTTGACCACCGCCAGGAAGGCCCGCTCCACCGGCATCTTGCGGGTCAGCTGCAGCGGCTTGGCGCGGCTGGCCGACGAGGTCGCGGCAATGCCCTGCTGCGCACGGCGCGCCTGGTGGAACAATCCATAGCCCCGCTGCGCCTTGCTCTGGATGCCGATGCGCAGCGGCAGGGTCTGCAGCAGTTGCAGTGCGAAATCGAAGAGGGCGCTGGCCTCGCCCTGTTTGAGTTCCAGTTCGATTTCGCAGACCTCTGCCTTGAGCTCTCCATGTTCTACCGTGCCCTGGTCGAGCACGCATTCGACCTCGCTGCCATCTGGCAGTACCAGGTCCCACACCATGCGCTGGATGCGGGTGCTGAAGATGGGCGTCAACTGCGCGGCGGTCTTGTCGGAGAACACCTTCCTGGCCCAGGCTTCGTCGGAGGCCGCCAGCTCGCGCAGCACCGGCAGGTCAGGTTGTTCACCTTCCACCAGCGACTCCCATTCATTGCGCTGGTGCAGGCCGCCACTGACGCCGCCGCCTGCCTTGAGGGTCTGGATATATTCATTTCCGGTCCGACGCACCCGCAGTCCGGCTTCGTTCTGGCGCAGCAGCAGCTCGGGCGTATCGAAGTAGGTGCCGGTCTGGTCCTTGATGCGCGGCGCGGCCTGGGCGTAGCGCTTGATGAGCGGATGACGGATGAAGGCCTTGGTGTGCTCGGGGGCGAGCAGCAGTTTCAGTTCGGTTTCCATGAGGCGTTCCGTGTCGGTTGGAAGTAGGGGGCCGCCGGGCTGGCCGGTGGGGAAGAAGCGGGGCGGGCAAGCGGTGCCTGGCGCTGCGCCATGTAGCGCGCGGGCGGCTTGCCCAGGGTATTGCGGAACATGGTGATGAAGGCACTCACCGATTCATAGCCCAGGTCCTGCGAGACGCGCTGCACCGAGCTGCCCGAGGCCAGCCATTGCAGGGCCAGCATCAGGTGGATCTGCCGCCGCCAGCGGCCGAAGCTCATGCCGGTTTCGGCCTGCACGAAGCGCGCAAAACTGCGCTCGCTCATCGCATGGCGCTGGCCCCATTCGGCCACCGTGCTGCGGTCGGCCGGCTGTTCGGCGAGGTGGCGCGCAATCGCACGCAGCCGCGAATGTTGCGGCACCGGCAGGTGCAGGGGCAGGGCGTGGCGCTGGCTGTGTTCCAGTTCTTCCACCAGTACCGAGGCCAGGCGTGCGGTGCGTTCGTGCGGGGCGTAGTCCTGGCGCTGCTCGGCGAGGTGGCAGATCATCTGCACCAGCAAGGGCGACAGCGCCAGCGTGCAGCACTGGTCCGGCATGCTGGCTGCATGTGGCGCGATGAACAGGAAGCACAGCTGGCCGTCCAGCGTGACACGGTTGCTGTGCGGCACGCCCGGCGGAATCCAGACCGCTGACTGGGGCGGCACGATCCACATGCCCTGGGCCGTCTCGCAGGTGACCGCGCCGTGCAGGGCCACCACCAGTTGGCCCTTGCGATGGCTGTGGAAAGGTGTCTCGCGCTCGCTCTGGCTGGTATGCACGCGCAGGGCCGTGACCGCGGCATCGAGGCGGTCCGGATCGTGTTCGACCAGGCTGGCGTAGAGAGTGGCCATAGGGACAGGGTTGACCGTTTTTAGCAATATGCTGGCATTGTAGCCAAATACGTGCAGGCTGCGATTGGCTAAGCTGGGCGCTCGCTGCTTTGGATCAATCTTTGCCCTTCTTCCCGACCGCCATGCATGCCACGCATCCCCCTCATGTTCGCCCTCTGCACCGCAATGTCTGGCTCATTGCAGGCATCCTGCTGATTGCCGCCAATCTGCGCGCACCGGTCACGGCCGTCGGGCCGGTGATGGGGCTGCTGCAACAGACCTTCGCGCTTTCGGCCGGTGCGGCCGGGCTGATGCTGACCTTGCCACTGCTGTGCTTTGCGCTGGTCTCGCCGCTGGCGGCCCGCGTGGCGCGCAGCCTCGGATTGGAGCGCACGCTCCTGCTGGCCTTGTTGTTGATTGCGGGCGGTATCGTGCTGCGCTCTTCGGGATCGGTGGCGGCCTTGCTGGCCGGGACCTGTGTCATCGGCTGCGGGATTGCCGGGGGCAATGTGCTCTTGCCCAGCTTGCTCAAGCGCGATTTTCCCGACGACCTCACGCGCATGACGGCCATCTATGCGCTCACCATGGGCGGTGCTTCGGCCTTGGGCTCGGTCTGTGCGGTGCCGCTGGCGGCGGGCCTGGGCTGGGCGTGGGCGCTGGCTTCGTTCATTGCATTGCCGGTGGTGACGGTACTGGTCTGGCTGCCGCAATTGCGGCGTGATACGCGCCCGGCCACTGCGCCTGCACGTGCGGCGTCGATGTGGCGCCAGCCGTTGGCGTGGCAGGTGACTTTCTTCCTCGGGACCAATTCGCTGGTGTATTACGTGGTGACGGCATGGCTGCCTTCCATCCTCGCGGCCAATGGACACAGTGCGGTGGAGGCGGGCAACCTGCATGGCCTGATGCAGCTGGCCTCGGCCTTGCCGGGCTTGCTGCTGGTGCCGCTGGGTCCGCGCATGCGCGATCATCGCCCGGTGGCGGTGAGCATGTCGGCTGCGACTGTCCTGAGCCTCATCGGCCTCATTGCGTGGCCGCAGGCGTCCATCATCTGGGTGCCGCTGTTTGGGTTCGGGACGGGCGCGGTACTGATCCTGGGGCTGGCCTTTGTCGGCACGCGCGTATCGACACCGCCACAGGCTGCTGCGCTGTCAGCGATGGCGCAGAGCGTGGGCTATCTGCTGGCGGCCGCCGGGCCCATCCTCATGGGGCGACTGCATGATGCCAGCGGGGGATGGACGCTGGTGCTGGCGCTGTGTGCCGGAGGTGCAGTTCTGATGGGCGTACTGGGCTGGCTGGCGGGGCGGCCGGGCAGGGTGATCGGGGCGGACACGCAAGGACAGTAAAGCGCGACTGGAAAAATTCGGCGGCTTCGCGGATCATGGCGGCTGCATCGTGAACGGGTGGCCTCTTGATCGCCGGTTACGATTCCCCCATGATCTGCGACGACCAGCGCGACACACACCATGACCGCATCGCTTCTTGCACCGGTAGACCTGTATTGCGAACGGCTCAGTACGGCTTTCTGGGCTGAGCCCGTCAATGCCCTTTCCAATCTCGCCTTCCTGCTTGCGGCGTATTTCCTGTGGCGCTTGCCGTTGCCGCAGCAACGCGGTGGCGTGGTGATGTCACGGATCCTGACGCTGATGGTGGCCGTGATCGGCGTGGGCAGTTTTCTTTTCCACACCTTTGCGCAACGCTGGGCCCTGTTCGCCGATGTCATTCCTATTTCGGTGTATCAGGTGCTGTTCCTGGCCTTCTATGTGCGCCAGGTGGCGCGCTGCAGCTGGCTGGTGACGATGGGCTGGGTGCTGTTCTTCTTTGTCGTCACGTATGGCGTCGGCATGCTGCCGGATCAGTGGCTCAATGGTTCGGTGGCGTCGTATGGATCGGCGTGGCTGTTCATTGGCGGGCTGGGCGTGTATCACTGGCGCATGCGCAAGACCGAACCGATGGTCCTGCTGTTGGCCACCGGTGTATTTACGCTGTCGCTGGTGCTGCGCTCGATGGACATGGCGGTGTGCCCGAGCATCAGCATCGGGACGCACATGTTCTGGCACTTGCTGAATGGAGTGGTGCTGTATTTCACGACGCGGGCATACATTTTAAATGTTGTCGCCGAAGTTAATAAAGGCAAAGGCCCGCATACATGTTTGCTTCGCTGAATGTAGTCAAATTTCCGGCGAGCTAAATTTTTTAACCATCAGTAAATAGGGTCGTAAATCGGGTATTCCAAAAAGAGCTACTTTTGTTCTCGAAGAAATATGTTGTCGCATTAGAAGTAAATGACGCGTCATTTCTTTTACTAAAATTCTGACGACTGGAAAAGTAGATTTGGGCTATATGGTTCCTTGTTTGCGAATCAAGTAAGGCGCTTGTGCGAACGCGGAGACTGGTTGGACTACTTGTGGCATCTTGCTCCGCAAGAGCATGCATTTGGACACTATCAATACCAAATAACTCGACAATCAGAACGCCAGCCCTTTGTTTTGAAAACTGCTTATCAGCAGCGTCTTTTAGCGTTTCAAAAATAGCATCGACAAAGCTATCGTCTTTGGAGCTCTTGATTGTGAGAATCGATATATCTCCAACCCGGTTTTGACGAATGTAGGAGTTACAGTTAAGTGACTCTGTTATCTCCTCCACAAGTAACCTTCTTTGAACATCTTCTGCATTGTGGATGTTGATTAATCGGTCTGGATCAAAAGTTTTAACTTCGATTTTAAAATTTTCGGAATCAAGACGGGAACGTTTTCCGTTCATCGCCGAGGCAATTTTTTTTGCTAAGTTGATACGTTCTTTGTAACTGCTTGGAAGACGGTTCTCAACCGTCAGCACCATCGAAATCCCGCCTTCAAAAGAGTGTCCAATTTCTTTAAGCGCCAAATCAACAAGTCGAAAGAAGTCCCTAGCTTCGCGCTGATGAATTTTCCTGCCCTTATCTGATGAGATCGATTTGCACTCGACCTCAAAGGGAGCTACTCCATTTGAATCTACTAGGAGATCAAAACCTTTATCCTCGCCTGAGCTCTGCCATTCGACGCTCAGTCCAGCCTTTATAAAATGGGTGGCCGCGCCGAGTTCAAGGCTGAGTCCGCGCATATCGTCCGGATTTTTAAATGCGCCATGTATCCGACGGATAAACCTTAATCCATGGGGGTGTTGAAGACCTTCCACTAAAGACAGAGTTTGTGCCATAAATGTCGCAGCGGGATATAGCTCCCGAGTGACCTCCATGGGTGTGCTTTCCCAAGCATTGTGTTCAAGAATCTTTGCTAGTTTAGTAAGCTGAAAAGCAAGCCTGTTTTCTTCCTGCAATATTTCTTGGAGTAAAGGATTCCCCCTTATTTCCTCCTCACATCTCTTTACACGGTTCTTCCAATGCCGTTCGCCAATTGCTTTCGCGAATTGTTCATACAGTAGTGGTATTTGATTCGTATGAAGTTCGGTGGTGAGCAAACTAATCTCCCCTTTTTTTATGACGTTTAAAAGAAGCTAGCTTAACAAAATTGCTCACGCGAAGAATCAGATGTGCGAACGACGGATTCGTGCAGAGGGCTCCGCTGCAAATCGATATCATTTCAAGTCTAGCTGATACTCCTGAGATACACGTGTCGTCCGCGTGGGTAGATGGGTGTTTAGGACGTAAGTGGCACTGCGGAACAGAGCTCGTCATATGCCTCACTAAAATCCGCCTGCATTCGCAGCTGGTCAATGACGCGCTGTATTGCCGGGTCTGCGGCGGCGCGCTGCTTCAAGGGGCCGAGAGCATAGAGCAGGGCTTCCCAGCAGAAGCTGGGGCCCGCTTCCAGCAAGGCATTGACGAGTTCGTCCCGGCCCGGTTCCTGCGCGGCGAAACGGCAAAGAATCTCAATGGCATTTCCCTGCGTCCAGTCATACGGGCCGTAGGCCACCTCTTTCACCAGCGGCAGGGCTGGCGTACCGACGTAGAACAGGACTTCAAACACGGCGAACTGACGTGCGGTCAGCCATCCGCCCAGTTGCGGGAATTGCGTCTGCAGGTGCTCAGGTGGCGTGTGCTCCAGATGCAACTGCGCTTTCATGTTTGCCAGTTCGGCAGGACCGATGTCCTTGGCCACGCTGCGCGCGCGTTGTTCAAATTCTTGAGGATCGGCGATGGACTGTGCGATCCATCCGATTTTTTGAGAGAGCATTGCCTGAGATGGGGCCATAGGTTTTCCAAATCGTGATTGGATGCTGCTAACCAGAGAGCGCAGGAATTGGTTCATGGGCCAAGTTGCGATTGAACGTCGTGCACGAGGTCGTCAGTGCATGCGCGCATTTCCTATGATCTGATCCGATAGGTAATGGGCGTAATCACTCCGCAAAAAAAATGCTGCTCGGCTCGTTGAGTCACGCTGGCATGGGATGGATAAGTGATCTGCAAGGTACCCCCTTGCAGCCAGTGCAATTCAATGTCCTTCAGTGAGCAACTTGCGGTGAATACGCTGCCCCCGCCGACCGAGGCCCCAACCCTCCGGTTGATACTGACCTGAACTGTTACATCCCCATCCAGGCTGAAGGCATCGGCCCTGGCTTGCCCCTCATCGTATATCGCGACCAGCTTCGGTGACGGCTCCACTTCCTTGCGTTTGCGCGGATAACGGGCCGGCGGCTGTGCAGACAGCAACTTCACGCGCAGCTCCGCGAGGATGCGGCGGCGGCGTTCCCGCAGCTTTTCAGGCCATCGAGCCAGATCCGATTCGTCATCAATGACCCTGATTGCTTCTTGTTGGATATCATCTCGCAGACAGCCGTATTCCCACTGTGTGGCCGCCAGGGCTATCCAGAACACCGGGCCATCATCGCGATCATCAACCGCTGATCGCCAATGCTCGATCAGTCGATTTGCCGAACTCTCGGTAGAGCGGCTATGGCGTAACAACTCCAGAAATTGTTCTCGAACGTCACGCGCAACGTCATCCTGAAAAATGGAGGCTGAAGAGGTTCCCACGGTTCTCTTGTATTGGTAGCGTTGATCGTATCGGGATGTTCAATTTTTGGCCGCCCGCCCCCGCACCGCGCGCCCCCCTTCCAGCGTGCCTCCCTTGTAAGGCACCCGCCCCGACGGCACCACCACGGCCGCCTTCTGCACATGCCCCTCCTGGTCATCAAAGAACATGTGCGCGCCGAAGGCCTGCAGTACTTCCGCCTTGTTCAGCCCGCCCAGGAAGAAGGCTTCATCCACCGTCACATTCCAGGTCCGCAAGGTATGGATGACGCGCTGGTGCGCCGGGCTGTTGCGTGCCGTGACGATGGCGATGCGCACCGGGCACTGCTTGGGCGGAAACTGTTTCTGGATCGCCGACAAGGCCAGCAGCAATTTGGCGAACGGACCTTCCTTCATGGCCTTCTTGCGATGGCGCTGTTCATGCCGCGCAAAAGCCTCCAATCCCTTCTCCGCAAAGATGCGCTCGGACTCCGCCGAGAACAGCACGGCATCGCCGTCAAAGGCAATCCGGATCTGCTTGTCCGGCGCACTGTAGTCCAGCGGCGCGGCATACAGCTGGGCCGCCGCCACGCCGGCATCGATGGCTTCCTGCACGTCGCCGGTATCGCGCGAGAGGAACAGGTCGATCTTGAAGGCCTGCAGATAAGGCGCAGTCGGTCCGCCACCGGTGAAGGCCGCACGGCTGATGTCGAGCTTGTGGGCGGCAATGGCATTGAAGGCGCGCAGGCCGGTGTCGGGCGTGTTGCGCGAGATGACCACCACTTCCACCAGACGGCGTTCCGGAATCAGTTCATTGAGCTGCAGCAGCGCCTTGACCAGCGGGAAGGCCGTGCCCGGCTGCAGCGGATCATTCTCGTGATCACGCTGGTACTGCGCATAAGCATCCACGCCCTGCTGGTCGTAGATGGCGTTCTCCACTTCGAGATCGAAGAGGGCGCGGGAAGAGATTCCAATGACGAGCTTGTCCGAGAGATCGTAGGGCATGCGGCACATCCGTGGCAGGAAAGCTCTGATTGTAGAGCCCCCGGCCTGCTGGCGCAGCCTTGGCAGAGATATTCGTATTCTTGATGTCTGGAGCGAACTGCTGCATATATCACGTCAACTTCCGTCAACTTCGCATATTGTTTGCCAAACGGGGGCGTTACTCCCGGTAAAGAGAAAAAATCGGATTGCCCCGTTCAAAATAAATTTGTATGATGACCGGATAACTTTACGATAACGACCGCGAGACAGCATGTTTCAGAAGATCCCCGCACAGGCGCTCAGCGACACTGTGGCCAGGCAATTGCTGGAAAACATCGACGCCGGTGCCTTCCCCCGGGGCAGCAAGCTGCCCACCGAGGCGGTGCTGGCACAGCAGTTCGGTGTGAGCCGCACGGTGGTGCGCGAAGCCATCGCGCGCCTGAAACATGAAGGCGTGGTCGAACCGCGCCAGGGTAGCGGCGTATTCGTGACCGAGCAGGCCGGCATCAAGCCGCTGCGCATCGATTACACCGAGGTCAGTTCGCCCGAGGCGGTGCTGCAGATCGTCGAGCTGCGCCGTGCCATCGAGGCCGAAGTCGCCGCACAGGCAGCCAAGCGCCGCAGTGCGGAAGACCTGCAGGCGATTGACGCGGCACTGGTGCAGATCGGGGTCGATGTGGCTGCAGGCGGTGATGGCGTGGCCGCCGATGTGGCCTTCCATCGCGCACTGGCGCAGGCCACGCGCAATCCGTACTTCATCAAGACGCTGGAGTTCCTGTCCCAGTATCTGGAAGCGGCCACGGCGGTGACGCGTGGCAATGAAGCACGGTATGAGGATTTCTCGCGCCAGGTGCGCGAAGAACATGAGGCCATCGTCGCGGCCATTCGCGCCGGTGATGAGATGGCGGCCCGCAATGCCGCCCAGACCCACATGTTCAACGCGGCACGGCGTTTGAGCCAGGGACAGTCCTGAAGAGAGTGTCCCGGCTTGAATGGCAGCAAATGATTTAAATGTTCTAAACGATTTATAAGTTTTACGAAATTTGAAATTCTGACGCCGGCCTTTGCCGGCGTTGCATCATCAACCCGGCGCAATGTCCTGCCCGTCGAGAGCGGCAGCGGCGTCATCAATGCGGAGGCAATTATGTCCAAGAATGTAGGTGTGATCGGTTTGGGAGCCATGGGTTATGGCGTGGCCAGCTCGCTGTTGCGTGCCGGTTTCAATGTGCATGCCTGCGACGTGCGCAAGGAAGTCCTGGACAAGTTCGCCGCCGCCGGTGGCGTGGCCTGTGCCAATCCGGCCGAGCTGGCCGCCAAGGTCGATGTGGTCATCACCCTGGTGGTCAATGCCGCCCAGACCGAGATGGTGCTCTTCGGTGAGAACGGTGCCGTCTCCGCCATGAAGCCGGGCAGCGTCGTCATCTCCAGCGCCACCGTGGCGCCCGACTTCGCCGTCGAGCTGGGCAAGCGCCTGGCAGAAAAGGACTTGCTGCTGCTGGACGCACCGGTCTCCGGTGGTGCCGCGCGCGCCGCTTCCGGCGAGATGACCATGATGACCTCGGGCCCCGCCGACGTCTACGCCAAGATCGAAGACGTGCTGGCCGGCATGGCCGGCAAGGTCTATCGCCTGGGCGACACCCACGGCATCGGCTCCAAGGTCAAGATCATCAACCAGCTGCTGGCCGGCGTGCACATCGCCGCCTCCGCTGAAGCCATGGCCCTGGGCCTGCGCGAAGGCGTCAATCCGGATGCGCTGTATGACGTCATCACCCATAGCGCCGGCAATTCCTGGATGTTCGAAAACCGCGTGCCGCACATCCTCAACGGCGACTACACCCCGCTGTCGGCCGTGGACATCTTCGTCAAGGACCTGGGCCTGGTGCTCGATACCGCCCGCCGCAGCAAATTCCCGCTGCCGCTGTCGGCCGCTGCGCACCAGATGTTCATGATGGCCTCCACCGCTGGTCATGGCGGCGAGGATGATTCGGCCGTCATCAAGATCTTCCCCGGCATCGACCTGCCGCCGGCCAAGGCCAAGTAATCCAGCGTCGTCCCTGCATCTGAATCGAGGAGTTTTCATGTCCACATCCCGTCCCTTGCTCGGTTGTATCGCCGACGATTTCACCGGCGCCACCGACCTGGCCAACATGCTGGTGCGCGGCGGCATGCGCACCGTGCAGACCATCGGCGTGCCCAGCGAAATGCCAGCCGTGGCGGCTGACGCGCTGGTGATCGCACTGAAGTCGCGCACCATTCCCGCTGCCGAAGCCATCGAGCAATCGCTGGCCGCACTGCGCTGGCTGCAGCAGCAGGGCTGCACGCAGTTCTTCTTCAAGTACTGCTCCACCTTCGATTCCACCGACGAAGGCAACATCGGTCCCGTGACCGATGCGCTGATGAAGGAACTGGGCGAGGACTTCACCATCGCCTGCCCGGCCTTCCCGGAAAACGGCCGCACCATCTATCGCGGCTACCTGTTCGTGGCCGATGCGCTGTTGAATGAATCGGGCATGGAAAACCATCCGCTGACCCCGATGACCGATGCCAACCTGGTGCGCGTGCTGCAGCGCCAGACCGAATCCAAGGTCGGCCTGGTGCGCTACGACACCGTGGCACGCGGCGCGGCCGCCACGCAGGAGCGCTTCACGGCCCTGCGCGCCGACGGCGTCAAGATGGCCATCGCCGATGCGGTCTCCGACAAGGACCTGTTCACGCTGGGCGAAGCCTGCGCCGAACTGAAGCTCATCACCGGTGGTTCCGGCGTGGCGCTGGGCCTGCCCGAGAATTTCCGCCGCGCCGGTCTGCTGACTGCTGCCGGTGAAGCCGCGCAACTGCCCAAGGTCGACGGTCTGTCGGTGGTGCTGGCCGGTTCCGCCTCCAAGGCGACCAATGCGCAGGTGGCCGAATGGAAGGCCAAGCGTCCCGCCTTCCGCATCGACCCGCTGGCCCTGGCGCGTGGCGAAGACGTGGTGGCACAGGCGCTGGCCTTTGCCGATGAACGCATCCAGAACGAGCCGGTATTGATTTACGCGACCGCCACTCCCGATGAAGTCAAGGCCGTGCAGAAAGAACTGGGCGTCGCCAAGGCTGGTCACCTGGTCGAACAGGCGCTGGCATCGATCGCCGCTGGCTTGAAGCAACGTGGCGTGCGCCAGTTCGTGGTGGCCGGTGGCGAAACCTCCGGTGCGGTGGTGCAGGCGCTGGATGTGCGAGCCCTGCGCATCGGCCCGCAGATCGATCCGGGCGTGCCGGCGACCGCCACGCTGGATGAACAACCGGTTGCGCTGGCATTGAAGTCGGGCAATTTCGGCAGCGTCGATTTCTTCGAGAAGGCACTGCGCTATCTCGACGGGAAGACGGCATGAGCCGCAACACCAACGAAAGCGCGCTGCGCGAAGAGATCTGCCGCATCGGTGCTTCGCTCTATCAGCGTGGCTATACCGTCGGGTCGGCCGGCAACATCAGTGCACGTCTCGATGACGGCTGGCTGATCACGCCGACCGACGCCTGCCTCGGTTTCCTCGATCCGGCCGCCATTGCGAAGGTCAATGCGGCAGGGGAATGGGTCTCGGGCGACAAGCCCTCCAAGACCCTGGTCCTGCATCGCGCCATCTACGACAACAATCCCGAGATGCATGCGGTGGTGCATACGCACTCCACGCATCTGGTGTCGCTGACCATCAATGGCGTCTACAGCGAGCAGGATGTCTTGCCGCCCATCACGCCGTATTACGTGATGAAGGTCGGCCACATCCCGCTGATCCGCTATGCCCGTCCGGGTGCGCCGGAAGTGGCCGAGCAGGTGGCGAAGATCGCCACGCAAGTGCGTGGCGTGCTGCTGGAACGGCTCGGTCCGGTGGTGTGGGAAAGCTCGGTCTCCAAGGCCGCCTTTGCCCTGGAAGAACTGGAAGAAACCGCCAAGTTGTGGCACCTGGCCGGAGGCCGTGCCACGCCGCTGGAAGAGCCCGCGCTGCAGGATCTGCGCGACACCTTCAAGGCGCGCTGGTAAGGACGGCAGCAAGCACGGGCAGCCTTCGCAACCCTTAGCAAGAACACGTCATGGCGGACGCAGCCAGTCCGCCATGCCCCGCTTGCGCCCAACGGAAGGTGGTGGGTGCAAGTGGCAGTCAAGCCGGCACAAGACCGGCCAATCAATGCCGGCCTTCGTGCCGTTCCGCAAGGAGCGGCGCGCGGGTCCGATTGAATCCATAAATTGCCCGTCAGACCACGGGCACCAAGCAACCAGCGGCCGTGCATAGACAGCCGCGACACTCTTAGGGAGATGTAACACCATGACCACCGCAAGCACTTCCGGCGTCGGACTCGACGTCAACGACAAATCCAAGGACGGACTGTACAAGAAAGTCTTCTGGCGCATCATGCCGTTCCTGATGCTGTGCTACGTGATCGCGTATCTGGATCGCGTCAACGTCGGCTTCGCCAAGCTGCAGATGTCGCAGGACCTGGGTTTTTCCGAGACCGTCTTCGGTCTCGGCGCTGGCCTGTTCTTCATCGGCTACTTCCTCTTTGAAGTGCCCAGCAACATCCTGATGCACAAGGTCGGCGCGCGCATCTGGATCGCCCGCATCATGATCACCTGGGGCATCCTCTCGGCGGCCTTCATGTTCGTGCAGAACGCGACCCAGTTCTACGTCCTGCGCTTCCTGCTGGGCCTGGCCGAAGCCGGTTTCTATCCCGGCATCATCCTGTACCTGACCTACTGGTTCCCTTCGCACCGCCGTGCCAAGGTGATCGCGGTCTTCATGTCCGGCATTCCGGTGGCAGGCATCCTGGGCAACCCGCTGTCGGGCTGGATCATGGATGCCTTCCACAACAATGGCGGCCTGGAAGGCTGGCAGTGGATGTTCCTGATCGAAGCCATTCCGGCGGTCCTGATCGGTGTGGCCACGGTGCTGTACCTGGACAACGACGTCAAGAGCGCCAAGTGGCTCTCCGATGAAGAGAAGGCCAGCCTGCAAGCCGACATCGACGGCGATGCCAAGGGCAAGGAAAGCAAGCACGGCTTCGGCGCCATCGTGAAGGATGCGCGTGTCTGGCTGATGTGCCTGATCTACTTCTCCTTCGTCATGGGTCAATACGGCCTGACGCTGTGGATGCCGACCCTGGTCAAGGCCACCGGTGTGAAGGGCAACCTGGAAATCGGCTTGCTGTCGGCCATTCCGTTTGGCTGCGCCATCATCGCCATGAACCTGATCGGCCGCAGCGCCGACCGCATGCGTGAGCGCCGCTGGCACCTGGTGATCCCGGCCCTGATGGGTGGCGTGGGCTTCGTGGGTGCGGCCCTGTTTGCTGACAACACCGCGATCTCGATCGCATCGCTGTCGCTGGCCGCGGCCGGCGTGCTGACCTGCGCACCGCTGTTCTGGTCGCTGCCGACCGCCTTCCTGTCGGGCGCTGCGGCGGCCGTCGGTATTGCCGCCATCAACTCGGTGGGCAACCTGGCCGGTTTCGTCAGCCCCTATCTGATCGGCTACCTGAAGGACCTGACCCACAACAACGCTACCGGCATGTACATGCTGGCAGTGATGCTGGTGGTGGGTTCGATTGCCACGCTGGCCACCAAGCCGGGCATGGTCAACAAGTAATGTGATGTCCCGTTCAAAGCCCGCATGCCTGTGCCTGCGGGCTTTGACGTTTTCTGCACCTTCTGCCGGTGTGGACGCGCGCAAGAGTGTTCGCGCTACACTGGCCCCTTCGTTACCAAGGAGAATCCGATGCTGCGTTTTGCCGCCAACCTGAGCATGATGTATGTGGAACACGATTTCCTGGACCGCTTCGCCGCCGCCGCCAAGGATGGCTTCTCCGGCGTCGAGTTCCTGTTCCCCTACGACTATCAGCCGGAAGAGATCAAGTCGCGCCTGGAGGCCAATGGCCTGACCCAGGCGCTGTTCAATGCGCCCCCGGGTGACTGGGCTGCCGGCGAGCGCGGCATCGCCTCGCTGCCGGGCCGCGAAGACGAATTCAAACGCAGCATCGAGACTGCGCTGAAGTACGCTTCCGTCATCGGCAACAAGACCCTGCACGTGATGGCCGGCCTGATCAAGCCCGACCAGGATCGCGCGCGTCACCGTGCGGTGTACCAGGACAACCTGTCGTATGCGGCACACCAGGCCGAATCCGCCGGCCTGACCGTGGTGATCGAGCCGATCAACACCCGCAACATTCCGGGCTTCTTCCTCAATCGCCAGGACGATGCCCAGGCCATCTGTGCCGAAGTGGGCGCGCCCAACCTGAAGGTCCAATTCGACTGCTACCACTGCCAGATCGTCGAAGGCGACGTGGCCGTCAAGTTGAAGCGCGACATGCCCGGCATCGGCCACATCCAGATTGCCGGTGTGCCCGAGCGCCATGAGCCGGATGTGGGTGAGCTGAACTATCCGTATCTGCTGAAGCTGATCGATAGCCTGGGTTACCAGGGCTGGATCGGTTGCGAATACAACCCGGCGGGAGCGACCTCGGCGGGATTGGGATGGTTGAAGGCGTTGGCTGAGCAAGGCCTGACCACGCTCAAGGCCTGATTACGATCTGGTATCAGCCCGCGTAAAGCGGGCAAGAAAAAAGCGGAGCCCATGCAACGGGTTCCGCTTTTTTGTTTGGACGATGGCGTCGCTCAGAACAAATCGATTTCCCCACCCACCGGCTTGGCCTGCAGCTTGGACGCATATTCACGTTCGCGGCTGGCCAGATCGGCAGCGGCGTCCTTGATCTTCTTGACCAGCACCTTGCCCGTGCGCGGGAAGAAATGCACCTTGCGCGGCCAGATGTCGTTGAGGTCTTCGGCCACCACGCGGATCTTCTCGGCCGACAGGTAATTCTTGACGAAGGCGGCATTGCGTTCGCCCACGTTCATGGCGTTCATGCCGCGCAGCACCGCGCCTCCGCCGAAGACCTTGCATTCCAGGTTCTCGCGCCGGGCACCGGCCTTGAGCACATCGTTGATCAAGACTTCCATGGCATAGGTGCCGTAACGCATCGAGGCCGAGACCGGGCTGTCGGCTTCGCCGCCGCCATCAGGCAGCATGAAATGGTTCATCCCGCCCACGCCGCTGACGCGGTCGCGCAGGCAGGCCGAGACGCAGGAACCCAGCACGGTCACGATCATCATGTCCTCGCCGGTATAGAAATATTCGCCCGGCAGGATCTTGGCAGTGTCGCAATTGAAGGCCCGGTCGTGATACCGATACGACGCGAAATTTTCCGGCTTGTTGATGACGGTTTGCATGCGGGCCCCTGATCGTTCTTGTGTGCGCCCCAATGAGGGACGGTGAGTGTTGGCGGTCCATGCATTGTCAGTCAGGCACGGCCCACACGATATCGGGGAATTCCCTAGCCCAGAACATGCTTGTGCGCCATCGTTAATAGGGGATATCCGCAATCGCCTTTGGCTCCCATCCCGTGGTACGCTGCGCCCCCTCGACATGACCCGATCCCGGTCCGCTCTGACGGAGACGATTTGTACAGGCATTCCCCAAATGCCGGAGACAGGTATCGGACAGGCAGTTGAAACCGGCAGGCACCACCCAGGCTACAGGCCTGTACGTGCGCCGTGGCCCCGCGCGGCCACGCCCGGCCGGGCTTGCATTGATCTGCAAGGCCCACATGACGCAGCGCTTTCGCGCCCGCCCTCCACGGCAGGCGCTGTGGCCTGTGACATGCACCGGTTGTCCGACTCCCCGCCACTGTGCAGGGGAGGCAGCCCTCTCTCATCACAAATGGATTAGACAATGTTGAAAAAATCCTTCCTGGCCCTGCTGGGATTCGTAGTTGCGCTGGTCGTCACGCCCGCTTCGCAGGCGGCGGACGTCAAGAAGGTCGACGTGCTGCTGGTCGGCGGCGGCATCATGAGCACCACCCTGGCGGTCTGGCTCAATGAGCTGGAACCGGGCTGGTCGATGGAAATGGTCGAGCGCCTCGATGGCGTGGCCGAAGAAAGCTCCAACGGCTGGAACAACGCCGGCACCGGCCACTCGGCCCTGGCCGAACTGAACTACACGCCCGAAGACAAGGACGGCAAGATCCAGATCGCCAAGGCCATCGAGATCAACGAAGCCTTCCAGATCTCGCGCCAGTTCTGGTCGTGGCAGGTCAAGAGCGGCGTGCTGAAGAACCCGCGCTCCTTCATCAATTCCACGCCGCACATGAGCTTCATCTGGGGCGATGACAACGTCGCCTACCTGAAGAAGCGCTACGAAGCCCTGCAGGCCAGCCCGCTGTTTGCCGGCATGCAGTACTCGGAAGACCACGAGCAGATCAAGAAGTGGGTGCCGCTGATGATGGAAGGCCGCGACCCCAACCAGAAGCTGGCCGCCACTTGGACCCCGCTGGGCACCGACGTCAACTTCGGCGAAATCACCCGCCAGTTCGCGGCCTACCTGCAGACGCGTCCCAACTTCGGCCTGAAGCTCTCCAGCGAAGTGCGCGACATCACCCGCAACGGTGATGGCACCTGGCGCGTGGTCTACAAGAACCTCAAGGATGGCAGCACCACCGAGACCGATGCCAAGTTCGTCTTCATCGGTGCCGGTGGCGGTGCCCTGAAGCTGCTGCAGAAGTCCGGCATCCCCGAGGCGCGCGACTACGCCGCCTTCCCGGTCGGTGGCTCCTTCCTCATCACCGACAACCAGGACATCGCCCTGCGCCACCTGGCCAAGGCCTATGGCAAGGCCTCCGTGGGCGCGCCGCCGATGTCGGTGCCGCACCTGGATACCCGTGTGCTGGATGGCAAGCGCGTGATCCTGTTTGGCCCCTTCGCCACCTTCTCGACCAAGTTCCTGAAGCAGGGCTCGCTGTGGGACCTGTTCTCGGCGACCACGACGCACAACGTCTGGCCGATGGCCCGTGTCGGTATCGATGAATACCCGCTGGTGGAATACCTGGCCGGCCAGCTGATGCAGTCCGATGACCAGCGTTTCGCCGCGCTCAAGGAATACTTCCCCAACGCCAAGAAGGAAGACTGGCGTCTGTGGCAAGCTGGCCAGCGCGTGCAGATCATCAAGCGTGATGAGGCCAAGGGTGGCGTGCTGAAGCTGGGCACCGAAATCGTGGCCTCGGCCGATGGCAGCATCGCCGGTCTGCTGGGTGCCTCGCCCGGTGCCTCGACCGCCGCGCCGATCATGCTGACCGTGCTGCAGAAGGTCTTCAAGGACAAGCTGGCTACGCCCGAATGGCAGCAGAAG
>NZ_DBIC01000050.1:0-6341 GCF_002296545.1 Herbaspirillum sp. UBA812
CTGCAGCCCGGCGCACGGCCGGATGCAAGGGCGACAGAAGCATAATGTTACAGCAGCCATGCTGCGGCACGGAACTTTATGCGCCGCCACCTGCCCTTATACGTGAACCGGCTGGCCGCTTGCGCGCGCCGGGGCCGGGTTTGCAGGCGAATGAAGTTTCATTCAGGAAATACTGCCCCTCAGGGCGATTCCCTCTGCAAGCATGCCATCTTCATATGAACTAGCGAACAATCCCCGCCACATTTGGGTAAACTAGCGCCTGCTTTCCGGTGCGGCGCTGCTTCCAGTGTCTGCCGGGGCAATCAACCAGAAAATTGCATGTCAGACAAAACAATAATGCTGCTTCACACCACCTCCTGGCCGCGCGAGGGACTCGTTTCCCGGCGCAGTGCCGCACGATCGACCTGGTGGCGTCGCCTTGCCGCTCCGGCGACCCTGGCGGGTCTGCTGGCGCTGGCCTTGCCACAAGCTGCCCTGGCCTTTGATTTCAATACGGTGGCCGCCCGCGCCAAGGCGCTGGCCGGCAAGTCGTACAAGAAGCCCGCCGATGACCTGCCCAAGTCGCTCAAGGACCTGAGCTACGAGCAGGCCAGCCAGATCTACTTCCGCGATGACAAGTCGTACTGGCGCGCCCAGAAGCTGCCTTTCGAACTTTCCTTCATCCATCTGGGCGCGAGCTATACCGAGCCGGTCAAGATCAATGAAGTGGTCGGCGATGCCGTGCGCGAGATCCATTTCAATCCGGCGCTCTTCGATTACAGCGCCAACCGCAGCGTCGATCCGCGCACCCTGCGCAACATCGGCTTTGCCGGGTTCCGCATCCGCTTCCCGCTCAACTCGGCCAAGGTCAAGGATGACGTGCTGACATTCCACGGTGCCAGCTACTTCCGCGCCATGGGCAAGGGACAGAGCTATGGCCTCTCCGCGCGCGGGCTGGCCATCGATACCGCACTCTATTCGGGCGAGGAATTCCCGCGCTTCACCGAATTCTGGCTGGAGCGTCCCTCGGGCGATGCCAAGGAGCTGGTGATCTATGCGCTGCTGGATTCGCCGCGCGCCACCGGTGCCTATCGCTTCGTCCTCAAGCCCGGCGTAGATACCGCCATGGACGTCAAGGCCCAGCTCTACCTGCGCAGCAATGTCACCAAGCTGGGCATTGCCCCGCTGACCAGCATGTTCCTCTTCGGCGAGAACCAGCCGGGTCCGGCCGACGACTTCCGTCCGGAAGTGCATGATTCGGATGGCCTGTCGATGCAGTCGGGCACGGGTGAATGGCTGTGGCGTCCGCTGGTGAACCCCAAGCGCCTGCTGGTGACCTCGTTCTCCTTCGACAATCCGCAGGGCTTTGGCCTGATGCAGCGCGACCGCAGCTTCTCGCACTACGAAGACCTGGACTACAACTACCAGTCGCGCCCCAGCGCCTGGGTCGAGCCCAAGGGCAAGTGGGGTTCGGGCCGCGTGGAGCTGGTGCAGATTCCCACGCCCGACGAGACCAACGACAACATCGTGGCCTACTGGATTCCCAACACGCTGCCCAAGCCGGGCCAGCCGCTGAACGTGGAATACCGCCTGTCCTGGCAGAAGGACAACGAGAAGCGTCCGCCGCTGGCCTTCGTCACGCAGACCCTGTTCGGCCACGGCTACCGTCCCAAGCAGGAAGGCAAGCAGGATGAGGTGCAGCAGCTGGCCATCGACTTCGACGGCGGCAACCTCAAGAAGCTGCCCGCCAATGCGCGCGTGGAAGGCGTGGTCGAGGCCGATGCCAATGGCAAGCTGGCCAGCGTCACCACCCGCAAGAATGAAATGACCGGCGGCTGGCGCGTGGAAGTCAAGCTGCGCCGCCTGGAAGAAAACAAGCCCGTCGAGCTGCGCGGTTTCCTGCGCAATGCCAACGGCGGCACAACCTTGTCTGAAACGTGGAGCTACATATTACCCCCCAACTAAGGCAGACTTCGGCAGCCTCGCAGACGCTGGAGGATTACCTCGCGCGTCTGCCGCTGTCGCCTGAGCAACGCCAGGACCTGGCTGCGCGCGCGGGTGCAATCGGCTCCGGCGATCCGGTGGCCGACCTGCACCGCGTGCTGGCCGAGGCCTCCGGGCGCGACGCCAGCCTGGTACCGGCCGCAGCGCAAGCTTCGGTCGATGCGCGCCTGCGTCTCATGTATCCCGCCGCGCAACCGGCGGCCGTTCCCGCTGCGCAAGCAGCACAGGCAGTGCAGGGTGCGCCCGTTCCTCCCATCGGTGAAGAGCGCGGCCAGCCGCGCATTCCGGTCGGCCCGCCGATGCATCGCAAATCGATGGTGCCGCGTCCGTGGGGCGAACTCAATCCTTTCTCGCGCTGGGTGGAAGAGGAAAACCGCCGCCTGGAACGCCGTCCCAGCCGCTGGCGCCGCGCCCGCAAGGGCCGCGCCAAGGTGGCTGAAGCCGCGCCGCCGGTGGATGACGAACCGCGCTACATCGAGGATCACCTGGACCAGTCCGAGGCCCCCGATCCCAAGGGGCACTGGCAGCATACGGGCAACATCCGCCGTATTACGCTGCTGGTGTTGATGGTGCTGCAGACCTCGATGGCCACCTATTTCATGAGCGACGTGCTGCCGTATCACGGCACCAAGCCGCTGGAGATGGTGGTGCTGTTCCTGTTCGGACTGCTGTTCCTCTGGGTCTCGGCCGGTTTCTGGACGGCCATGACCGGCTTCCTGCTCCTCATGCGCGGTGATGACAAGTACCTCATTTCGCACGAGAAGGCCGGCCATACCGAGATTGCACCGGAGGCCCGCACGGCCATCGTCATGCCCATCTGCAACGAAGATGTGGCACGCGTCTTCGCCGGCCTGCGCGCGACTTACGAGTCGCTGGAACGCACTGGGCAGATCCAGCACTTCGATTTCTTCATCCTGAGCGACAGCGGCGAAGCCGACATCTGCGCTGCCGAAACTGCTGCATGGGACCGCCTTTGCCGCGAGACCGGCGGCTTCGGACGCATCTTCTATCGTCACCGCCGTCGCCGCGTCAAACGCAAGAGCGGCAACCTGGACGACTTCTGCCGCCGCTGGGGGGCCGATTACCGCTACATGGTGGTGCTCGACGCCGACAGCGTCATGACCGGCGAATGCCTCACCAAGCTGACCCGCCTGATGGAAGCCCATCCGGGCGCGGGCATCATCCAGACCGCACCGCGCGCAGCCGGACGCGATACGCTGTATGCGCGCATACAGCAGTTCTCGACCCGCGTGTATGGGCCGCTGTTTACCGCGGGTCTGCATTACTGGCAGCTGGGCGAGTCGCACTTCTGGGGCCACAACGCCATCATCCGCCTGCAGCCCTTCATGAAGTACTGCGCGCTGGCGCCGCTGCCGGGCAAGGGCAACCTGTCCGGCCCGATCATGTCGCACGACTTCGTGGAAGCGTCGCTGATGCGTCGCGCCGGCTGGTCGGTGTGGATCGCCTATGACCTGGACGGCAGCTACGAAGAAATGCCGCCCAACCTGCTCGATGAACTCAGCCGGGATCGCCGCTGGTGCCAGGGCAACCTGATGAACTTCCGCCTGTTCCTGGCGCGTGGCATGCACGCGGTGCATCGCGCGGTGTTCGTCACCGGTGTGATGGCTTACGTGTCGGCACCGCTGTGGGGGCTGTTCCTGATCCTCTCCACGGTGCTGCTGGCGGCGCATACGCTGATCGATCCGCAGTATTTCACGGCACCGCGCCAGCTCTTCCCGATCTGGCCGGAATGGCATCCGGAGAAGGCACTGGCGCTGGTCTCGGCCACCGCCACCATCCTGTTCCTGCCCAAGATCCTGGCCGTGCTGCTGTTTGCGGTGAAGGGCGCACGCGGTTTCGGCGGTGCGCTGGCGCTGTTCGTGAGCATGGTGATCGAGCTGCTGTTCTCGATGGCGCTGGCCCCGGTGCGCATGCTGTTCCACACCCGCTTCGTGCTGGGGGCCTTCCTCGGCTGGAATGCCGGCTGGAAGTCGCCGCCGCGTGCCGACAATGAAACCGGCTGGGGCGAGGCGGTACGCCGCCATGGCTGGCATTCGGTGCTGGGCGTGGCCTGGGGGGCGCTGGTGTACTGGCTCAATCCGTCCTTCATTTATTGGCTCATTCCGATTGCCGGTTCGCTGGCGGTGTCGGTGCCGGTGTCGGTGCTGTCGTCACGCGTGACCTATGGCCGTGGCTTCCGCCGTGCGGGTCTGTTCAAGATCCCTGAAGAGACCACGCCACCGTTCGAGCTGCGCGAAACAGTGCGCCATCATGAAGAGACCCCGCCGCTGCCGGGCTTCGTCGACGCCGTGGTCGATCCGTCCTTCAATGCGCTGGTGTGTGCCACCGCGCATGCGCACCCGCACGTGCCGCAACTGACGCAGCATCTGCGCGAGAAGCTGGTGCGCACCGCGCTCAAGGATGGGCCGGACGCGCTGAACGACAAGCAGAAGAACAGCATCCTGGAAGAACCGGGCCTGCTGTCGCAACTGCACCAGGCGGTCTGGAGCGGTGCTGCCGAGGTCCATCCGGACTGGCATGCCGCGCGCCAGCAAGCGGCACCTGCCGCCGCCATCGCATCACCGGCACTGGCCGCCTGAGGGGGCGGACCACGACCGGAACAGGGGACGGCCGAAGACATTCGGCCGTCATCTTTTGCAGGGATCATCACGCATTGTTGACCCTGACTTGATTTAATGCTTGCCGCCTGTGACATGACCGAGCCGCACGACCAACTTCCGCACGTAGTCCCGACCACCCATGCGCCTGCCCGGCAGAAAGCCTGGTGGAGCGTCGTCGCGCTGGTGCTGGTGCTGGGGGGAGGCTATGCGCTCTATGCGCGGCAGTCGCCGCCGGCTGCTCCGCCCAAGCCGATTCCGGTGAAGCTGGAAACGGTGGCCGTCGAACGTGCCGACCTGGAGCAGGTCGTCAACGCCACCGGCAATGTGGTGGCCCAGGATTATGTGGACGTCGGCTCCAAGGTCGCCGGCCAGATCTCGGATGTGGAAGTGGTGATCGGCGAGGCGGTCAAGGCCGGACGCCTGCTGGCCACCGTCGCGCCGGCCGTGCAGAACAGCCGCATCGAAAGCAACCGCGCCACGCTGGCGCGCCTGAAGGCCGAGCTGGCCGGGCAGAATGCGCAGCTGGACTTTGCGCAACTGCAGTTCCAGCGCCAGACCCAGTTGAAGGCCGAGAACGCCACCCGCGAAGAATCCTACGAATCCAGCCGCATGAACATGTATGCGGCGGCCTCCCGCGTGGATGCCACCAACGCCCAGATCCAGCAGACCGAAGCGGCCATTCGTGAAGATGAGGCCGTGCAGAAGCAGACCCGCATCGAGGCCCCGGTCAGCGGCACCATCGTCACCCTCAATGCGCGCCCCGGCCAGATGGTCAGCGCCAATCAGGAAGTGCTGATGCGCATCGCCGATCTCTCTCGCATGACGGTGCAGGTGCCGGTATCGGAAGAGGACGTGACGCGCCTGCAAAAGGGCATGACCGCGTATTTCACTACCCCCGGCTATCCCGGCAAGCGCTGGAGCGGCAAGCTGCGCCAGATCATGCTGCTGCCCACCGATGACTCCGGCCGCCAGGGCAAGAAGGCGTATTACACCGTGCTCTTCGATGTGGCCAATCCCAGCCGCGAACTGATGAGCGGCATGAGTGCCGACGTGTATTTCGTGCTGGCGCGGGCGGAACACGTGCCGGCCATTCCGCGTTCGCTGGTGACAAAGCCCGGCATGGATGGCACCCAGACCGTCAAGGTGGTGCTGGCCGATGGCACGCTGGAAACGCGCAAGATCAAGATCGGCATTCGCGATGGCGAACGTGCTCAGGTGCTGTCCGGTCTGAAGGAGGGCGAGCAGGTACTGCTGCCGGCCAATCCGCCGGCACCGGCGGGCGATGGCAACGGCGCCGCCAAGTAATCGCGGGACGGGCGCGAGGCTTGCTGTAAAGTAACGGCTTCGCCGGGTGACCCGGTCCTCTCTGTTTTCATCTGTCGATGTTCAAGCCCATGACACTGCGTAATACACCGCTGCTGACGTCTTCTCCATGGCCCCGCATGACGCGGGTGGCGATGGCGGCCGCGCTGGTGCTGGCCATCGGCGGCTGCGTCACGCGTGAAGTGCAGCCCGATCCCATCCTCGAAATGCAGGTGCCCGACAAATGGGGCGGCGGTGCCTCTGCCGACGTGGCGCATGCCGAGCAGTTGTGGCCCGATACCGATTGGTGGAAACAGTTTGGCAGCGGCGAGTTGTCTTCGCTGGTGCAGGAAGGCCAGCGCAACAATTACGAAATCGCCGCCGCCTTCTCGCGCATCAAGCAGGCCGAGGCGCAAGCCCGCATCGCCGGTGCAC
>NZ_DBIC01000032.1:0-12090 GCF_002296545.1 Herbaspirillum sp. UBA812
CAGCATCTGCTGCTCGCCGCCGGACATGGTCCCGGCCCGCTGCGCCGCGCGTTCCTTCAAACGCGGGAAGAGTCCGAAGACGTACTCGATGCCCCGTTCGATGTCCTCATTGCTGGCGAAGAAGGCGCCCATTTTGAGGTTTTCCAGCACGGTCAGGCTGGGGAAGACGCGCCGGCCTTCGGGCGAGATCGCCAGCCCGCGGCGCATGATCTCGTGGGTTGGCAGCTGCGTAATGTCCTGCCCTTCGAAGAGTACACGTCCGCTGGAGGCGCGCGGACGGCCGCACAGCGTCATCAGGAGCGTGGTCTTGCCGGCACCGTTGGCACCGATGAGCGTGACGATCTCGCCCTTTTCCACCGTCAGCGATACGCCGTGCAGGGCCTCGATGGCACCGTAGTGGGTATGCACCTTGTCAAACTGCAGCATCATTCTTCTCCCAGGTAGGCCTTGATCACACGTTCGTCGCTGCGCACCTGTTCGGGGGTGCCGGTGACGATGGGCTTGCCGTGCTCCATCACCAGGATGCGGTCGGAGATGCCCATGATGAGGCTCATGTCGTGTTCGATCAGCAGCACGGCTACGCCATGTTCGCGGCGCAGACGGTCGATCAGTTGCGACAGCTCCTGCTTCTCCTGCGGGTTCAGGCCGGCCGCGGGTTCATCCAGCAGCAGCAGGCGCGGCTTGGTGATCATGCAGCGGGCGATTTCCACGCGGCGCTGCAGGCCATACGAGAGCGTGCCCGCCTCGCGGTTGGCCAGCGCCGTCAGGCCCAGCTGGTCCAGCCAGTAGGCCGCACGCTGCAACGCTTCCTGCTCGGACTTGCGATAGGAAGGCGTCTTCAGCAGCCCCGACAGCAGGTTGGTATTGACCTGCTGGTGTTGCGCCACCAGCAGGTTCTCCACCACGGTCATGGACTTGAAGAGACGAATGTTCTGGAAAGTGCGCACCAGCCCCTGCTGCGCCACCTGATGGCTGGGCTGGCGGGCAATGGAGACGCCATCGAGCGCAATCTCACCGGAGGTCGGCTGGTAGAAGCCGCTGATGCAATTGAAGACGGTGGTCTTGCCGGCCCCGTTGGGACCGATGATGGCGAAGACTTCGCGCTCCTGCACGGCCAGCGAGACGCCATCCACGGCCAAGAGGCCACCGAAGCGCATCGACAGGTTGGACACTTCCAGCATGGTTTTCACGGACGGGTTCATTGCGGCAGCTCCACATGCGGACGGGTGGCAGGAAGCAGTCCTTGCGGACGCCACATCATCATCAGCACCATCACCAGGCCGAAGATCAGCATGCGGTACTCGGCAAAGCTGCGTGCCAGTTCCGGCAATACGGTCAGCAGGATCGCCGCCAGGATCACGCCCAACTGCGAACCCATGCCACCCAGCACGACGATGGCCAGGATCAGGGCGGACTCGATGAAGGTGAAGGATTCCGGTGTCACCAGGCCCTGGCGGGCGGCGAAGAAGGAGCCGGCCAGGCCGGCGAAGGCGGCACCGAGCGTGAAGGCGGAGAGCTTCACCCGGGTCGGGTTGATGCCCAGCGAGCGGCAGGCGATCTCATCTTCACGCAGGGCTTCCCAGGCGCGGCCCATGGGCATGCGCAACAGGCGGCTGGTGACGAAATACGTAAAGAGCACCATCAGCAAGGCCAGGAAATACAGGAAGATCACCATGTGACCACCCTGGTAAGTCAGCCCCAGCAACTGGTGGAAGGTAGTGCCATCCTCGGTCAGCGGATTGCGCGCCATCACCACGCCGAACACGGTCGGCTTGGGGATGCCGGAGATGCCATCCGGGCCGCCGGTGAGGCTGGTCATGTTGTTGAGCAGCAGGCGGATGATTTCGCCAAAGCCCAGCGTGACGATCGCCAGGTAGTCACCGCGCAAACGCAGCACCGGGAAGCCCAGCAGGAAGCCGAACAGCGCGGCGGCGGCAGCCGAGAGCGGCACGCATTCCCAGAACGAGAGGCCGAAGTACTGGTTGCACAGCGCATAGGTGTAGGCACCCACGGCATAGAAACCCACGTAGCCCAGATCGAGCAGGCCGGCGAAACCGACCACGATGTTCAGGCCCAGGCCCAGCACCACGTAGATCAGCGCCAGGGTCATCACGTCCACGTAGCCGCGCGAGCCGAAGAAGGGCCAAACCAGCGCGGCCATCAGCAGGATCAGCACGGCCGCGCGCTGCTGGCCCGGCTGCATGCGCGGCAGCGCCGGCAGCTTGATGCCGGCGCTGGTGCGCGAGAGCGCAGGCCTGGCCAGCTGGAACAGGAACACGGCCAGCACCGCCACCAGCACCGGGGTCCAGTGGGTGTTGAGGACCACGCGGTAGCCCTCCAGCTGCAGCTGCATGCCCAGCAGCGGGATGGTCAGTACGGCGGTCACCAGCGCCGCCGCCACGGCATTCTTGAAAGTCTCGGGCATCACGCCTCCTTGAATATGTCGTTGTCCGTCGAGCCGTGCGGGCTCAGACCTTTTCGATGTCGGGCTTGCCCAACAGGCCCGTGGGACGGAACAGCAGGATCAGCACCAGCAGCCCGAAGGACACCACGTCCTTGTATTCGGAAGGCAGGTAGCCGGCCGCGAAGGTCTCGGCCAAGCCCAGCAGCACGCCGCCCAGCATGGCGCCGGGAATGCTGCCGATACCGCCCAGCACCGCCGCCGTGAAGGCCTTGATGCCGGCGATGAAGCCGATGTAGGGATTGAGCTTGCCGATGGTCAGGGCAATCAGCACACCGCCGACCGCCGCCAGCATCGCGCCCAATACGAAGGTGAAGGAAATCACCTTGTTGGTATCGATGCCCAGCAGGTTGGCCATGCCCATGTCTTCAGCGCAGGCGCGGCAGGCGCGGCCCATGCGCGAGCGCGCGATGAACAGCGTCAGGGCCACCATCAGGACCAGCGTCACGCCGACGATGACCATGCGCGAATACGGCACCGTGACCGTGAAGTCGCTGCCCATCTGGAATTCCAGCGCGCCCGAGATCAGCACCGGCACAGACATGTCGCGTGCGCCCTGGCCGATCTGCACGTAGTTCTGCAGGAAGATGGACATGCCGATGGCCGAGATCAGCGGTACCAGGCGCGGGCCGCCGCGCAGCGGGCGATAGGCCACGCGCTCGACGGTCCAGCCGTACAGGCCGGTCACCAGCACCGAGACGATCAGCGCGCCGCCCAGCAGCAGCGGCAAGGGATAGCCGGACTGCACGCCGATGGCGGTCAAGGTCACCAGGCCGACGTAGGAGGCGATCATGTAGATCTCGCCGTGGGCGAAGTTGATCATGCCGATGATGCCGTAGACCATGGTGTAGCCGATGGCGATCAAGGCATAGATCGCACCCAGCGACAGCCCGTTGACGAGCTGCTGGGTCAGTTGAGGGAGCAATTCATTCATGAGGGAACCCATAAAGTGGAAATGCCCCATTCCGACTGCAATGGGGCATTTCGCGGTTTGACGTCAGGTCAGACAGTCAGGCCAGCGATTCGGGGCGAATCACTTGGCTTCGGTCTTGGTGGCGTCCTTGTGCCAGGTGAAGACGACGAACTTGAAGGCCTTCAGGTCGCCCTTCTTGTCGTATTCGACGTTGCCGATGGGGGTCTTGAAGCTGTTGCCGTGGATGTAGGCGGCGACCTTGTCCGGGTCGGTCGACTTGGCACCGGTGATGGCATCGGCAATGATCTTCACGGCCGAGTAGGCCGGCATCTGGAACGGGCCGTTGGCGTCACGCTTGGCGGCAGCGAAGGCCTTGACCAGGGCGGCGTTGGCCGGATCGGCGGCGAAGTCGGCCGGCAGGGTCACCAGCATGCCTTCGGAGGCAGGGCCGGCGATGGCGGTGATGTCCTTGTTGCCCACGCCTTCGGGGCCCATGAAGACGGCCTTGACGCCCTGCTCACGCGCCTGGCGCATGATCAGGCCCATTTCCGGGTGGTAGCCGCCGAAGTAGACGAAGTCCACGCCCTGCGACTTCAGCTTGGTGACGATGGCCGAGTAATCGCTGTCACCGGCGTTGATGCCTTCGAACACCACCACCGGCACCTTGGCAGCCTCCAGCGCCGACTTCACCGACGAGGCCACGCCCTGGCCGTAGGACTGCTTGTCGTGCAGCACGGCGACCTTCTTGGGCTTGAGCTTCTCGATCACGTAGCGGGCGGCGGCAGGACCTTGCTGGTCGTCGCGGCCGATGGTGCGGAAGATGAACTTGTGCGGCTTGGCTTCGGTCAGCTGCGGGGCGGTGGCCGACGGGGTGATCATGACCACGCCTTCGTTCTCGTAGATGTCGGAGGCGGGGATGGTGGAGCCGGAGCAGACGTGACCGATCACGTACTTGATGCCCTGGCTGACGATCTTGTTGGCCACGGCGACGGCCTGCTTGGGTTCGCAGGCGTCGTCCATCATGACGGCTTCGAACTTGTTGCCGTTGGCGCCGCCGGCGGCGTTGATCTGTTCGATGGCGGTGAGGGCACCTGCCTTGACCATGTCGCCGTACTGGGCCACGGCACCGGTGAGGGGACCGGCGATGGCGATCTTGATGGTTTCGGCGTGAGCCACGCCGGCGAAGGCGGCAAAGGTGGCGGCGGCCAGGGCGATCTTGGTCAGACGGCTTGCAAACTTCATTGTCGTTTCCTCCAGGATGGAACGGATTCAAGAGGCGCCGTTACCTGGCCAGCAGGCCGGCGCGCGTAGGGTTGTGGATACCTGACCCCGTTTTACGGGAGGCTGGCCGCAACATGGGGGCAGAGTGTAACACTGCCGTCATATGGGGCAACTTTTTTTTGAAATTTCGTCAAACCCCATCATTAATGCGCTGTGGTCTTCGATTTTTCGCACATTTCATGCTGTTTTTCTTCATTTTCCCATATTCGGTGCAGAACTGCACTGCAGCATGAGCGAATTCGGTGCATCGCCTGCAAAGTCTTGATGGGACTGGATTTGCGGCCAGAATCCGTTTTCCCGTGGCAAGCCCGGCTTGCGCCATTTACAATACCGCCTCGCCCTCCGCATTCCCGCAGAACAAGACCTGGTTTCGATGCTTCGCTCCCCTTCCCTCTCTGCCCCTGGTTTCCGCCGCACACTGCTGCGCCTGCTCGCATTGACCGGCCTGGCACCGGCGCTGCTGCTGGGATCGGCCAGTCCGCCGGTGCAGGCGGCCGAGGTGCGCCAGTACCAGTATCACCAGGTCTTCATCAGCACCTGCCGCGCTGATCCGCGCAGCGACACCATCCGCATGTACTGGAAAGATGCCGCTGGGACGCCGCTGGGCAACTTCAGCCGGCTCGATGCGCATCTGCGCAGCCAGGGACAGGAGATGGTCTGCGCCACCAATGCCGGCATCTACGACAAGCAATTGCAACCGCTGGGGCTGTACGTGGAAGGCGGCAACCAGCTGCGCCGCCTCAATACGCGCAAGAACGCGTATGGCAATTTCTATCTGCAGCCCAATGGGGTATTCGTGTTGAGCGAGCGCCAGGCCTACATCGTCGAGACCTCCGACTATGAAGCCGAACTGGGGTTGTGGAATGGCGTGACGCGCTACGCCACGCAATCGGGTCCGCTGATGATCGTGGACGGCAAGATCAATTCGCGCTTCGATCCCGAGTCAGCCAATACGGTGGTGCGCAATGCAGTGTGCCTGGATGCCGCGGGCATCGTCACGCTGGCCATCGCGCGCAATCCGATCAGCTTTTACGATTTCGCCAGTTTCCTTCGTGATGAGCTCAAGTGCAGTGACGCCTTGTACCTGGATGGCAGCATCTCGCGCATGTATCCCACGCTGGAAGCCAATATGGGTCCGGCGTTCGGGGCGATGATTGCGGTGGTGAAGGGGCATGGGGGGAAGTAGTTGGAATGGGGGCTATCTCGCGCTCCGCCCCAAAATTCAAAGCAAATGACGCAAACTCAAAGGCCTGAGCCCGGTGCAATACCGAACTCAGGCCTTGACAGATTGCATGCGGAAGCGGCCGGCTCTGCAGGTCAGTTCCGTCCCGATACTTTTCAGCTCACCACGCCTTGCGCATCAGGCTCAGAGGCCCTTAGATGACGGAGAATGACCTCTCCTACTTCAGGCCTTTGCAGCAGCTCAGCCAATACGCTTTCGAGCGCGTCCTTGTCTTCACAATAAAACTGGCGCTCGGGAAGGACAACTTTACAGGGATAACCGCCGGGATCCTGTGCCCAGCGGGCGATTTCGGTACTCGGCATGTTTTCGGACACGATGGCAATCCCGAGGTATTTCTCCCGATGGAAGTAGTTCACCAGACCCGCCCCAAACTCTGGCGCTTCGTAAAACACATCTCTCTTCAGACCGACTTTTCCTTTTGTGACTTCGGACAATTCTTCATTCAACGTCTCGAACACAGAATCGATTTCAGCCTTTAGAAGCCGAGCGTTTTGGGCTGCATCAAGACCCTTTTCAATGGAAGCCGCGAACTTTTTCATGGTTAAACCTTTTCAACAACGCCGATAACGGGAAGATGGTCAAAACTGTGTTTGGCCTTTCGAACAATTTCGGTAAAAAACGGGACATCCAGAATTTGGACCAGATCCTCACAAAGGTGCCAGGACGTCTTGCCCAAAAATGAAGGCGAAAAAATGATCTGATCAAATGTTTTCCATCTGGCGGCTTCTCCACCACGGTAATAGCAGCTACCAGAATGACGGCTTGTATCCTCCGACGTATGTCGATAGGGGCTGGAACAACCTAACAATCGCCAGAAAGGGTTGTACAAAAGATGAGATTTTTTAGCTGCCAAATCTCTGTCTCTAGTAGCCATTAAATGATCCGACAGGGCCGCATCAAATGGCTCATCATTGAAATCTCCCAAAATGATGACGTGTTGCTGGGTCTCTTCAAACTGAGTTTCTTTAACCGCGTCTCTCAAACGGATACCCAAAAAATCCCGATTGGGATGATCTTCGGAAGTATGAATCCGGCTAGGCCAATGGGACACAAAGAGGTGAATGATCGTTTCGTTGTCGCACACGCCAAAATCATACCTCTGTGCGACCTTGAAAAACCGCTGTCCTTTTGCCGCCACCAAATCCTTGTTATCCAAGGCTATCAAAGTATCCGTGCGGAACAGAATGCAGGTATCAAAATAGGTTCTTCCCACAGGTCTGACGCCGTCTATCACGCCGTACCCGTAATCTGCCCAGACGTCCTTCAAACGGTTAATGTCTTCGGATGAAATTTCTCCAAGGCATATTACATCGGGCCTGATTGTATGACACATCAGCCGGAGCAAGTCGGACGCAATAGACCGTTCAAATGTTGTTGACCTATTGGGGTCGGTCGCCCGGGAAAGACTTGTATTCCACCAAACAAAAGTAAGTTTCATTTCGCCGAATATGAGAGGCTCTGACCATGAAGATGGAAAGGTGCGCGAGACTTGCAAGAGCGTGAATTATAGCGGTGGGACCGCATAGCGTTACATCGGCCAAAAAGGAGATATTGCGAGACCTTACAACGCCGCTCTACTCGGCAAAGGAAAAACTGCTGGCAAAGATCGCCGCGCCTGCCTTGCGCAAGACGAAAAAAAGCCCGCAGCCAATGAACTGCGGGCAAGTTCCCTATCAAGAGGGAGGTTGAAGGAACAGTTCAACCACCTGTACGACTGCAAGCCGCAAAAAAAAGTTCGGAAAGATTTTTCCAGCCAACGCTCAAATTGCCCCCAAGAGCCAGGTGCTTGGCAAGATCCTTCACATTTACCGCAAAAACCACCTTTCCAGCCCCCAAAAGAAAACGCCGCGACAGTTGCCCGTCGCGGCGCATGCAGTGCTGTTCCCACTGCGGGAGAGGGTGCGGCGCTTGCCGTCTTGTTGGCTCTTGTTGTGAGGCGTTTACTTTTGCGTACCGCTGTCGCCAGAGGCGGCCGGGGTGCTCGGCGTAGTGGCCGAGGAATCCGAAGGCGTAGTCGGAGTCGGGGTCGCCGGCGTAGCGGTCGAGCCCGCAGCCGTACCGGAATCAGCCGGTGCCGGCGTGGTCGGGGTGCTGCTTGCCGGTGCCGGTTCCGAAGCGGCCGGCGGGGTGGCGGCAGGCGTTGCAGGCGCTTCGTCGCGCTTGTTGCAACCAGCCAGCACAGCAGTGAACACGGCGGCAGCCAAGAGGGTGTGGCGAATCTTCATATGTTGCCTCCTAAAGTTGTTGAGGGGGATTTGCCGAAATGCGGACAAACAGGCACAGAGCACGTGCTTGCCGGAATTCGACAGCTTCTGGACACCGATTATTCCCGTTCCGCCGTTCCCACGCTGTCAGAAAACGGCGCATCTTGATGTCAGCCATCACAGGCAATATGACAATCCTGACAATACATTTCTCCCTGAAAACCCGTATCATCGCCTCCCATGATGACCTTCACCGCCCGCTTCCCTGCCCTCGCCTGCCTGACCGTCCTGCGCCGCGCGCTGGGCCTTTCCGCGACCGTGCTGACGATGGCACTGCCGCTGGCCGCCCAGGCCGACATCACGCCGGTTTCCCCCGCGCAATGCGCCCAGATGCGGGCCAGCAAGGTCATCACCTCCGGCAATCCGGTCCCATGCACGCGCCTGGCCACGGTCAGCTTCGACTACACCGATTTCGGCGGAGCCACCCGCCAGGGCAGCGTGGTGGTGCTCGACGCGCTGGCACCGCAGGTGGAGGCGCTGTTCGGCGAACTGCTGCTGCGCTCCTTCCCGCTGGCCGGGGCGCAGGGGCTGGAAGCCTATGACGGCGACGACCAGCGCTCCATGGCCGCCAACAACAGTTCGGCCTTCAATGGCCGGCCCATGACCGGCGGCGGTGGCTGGTCCAAGCACGCCTATGGCGCGGCCATCGACATCAATCCGCTGCAGAACCCCTATGTGAGCAAGGCCGGCAGCCCCGAGCAGGAAGTCCTGCCGCCGCAGGGCGCGGCCTACTTGCAGCGCGCGCCCCTGCAGCCGGGTATGGCCGAGGAGGTGGTCAGCGTGTTTCATGAACATGGATTTCTGGTCTGGGGCGGCCAGTGGAAACAACCCATCGATTACCAGCACTTCGAGATCGGTAGCCGCAGCTTCATCCTGAAACTGGCCAGTCTGCCCAAGGCCCAGGCGCGCGCCGAGTTTGAACGCTATGTGACGCGCTATCGCCAGTGTGCGCATCCCGCCACAGTCACTGCCGTCCCGCCCGCCGACGACGATGCGCCCGAAGACACCCGCCTGCGCGACCAGTGCGCCGCACGCTTGCGCAAGTAAGCAGCGCCACGTCCACGCCGAACAGGTAAAGATGCGCAAGTTTCGGTAAACCGACGCAGCAGCCTCATGGTGCGCCCCTATACTGCCCCGGCAATACCGGTCTGGGCGCTGGCCCGGGGGACAGCCTTACTTGAGGAGTGCACGCATGTCGACCAATTCCATTTCCGCCGTCTATCACGGCAACGCACCGGCAGGCGGCCAGCAGGCTGCTAAGAAGCCGGCCGTCAATTTCAATGACGTCCTGAAAGCCGCCGGACAGTCCACCCAAGTGGCCCAGTCCACTTCCGCACAGCCCAGCAGTACAGATACCACCACCTTCACCACGACACCGACCCGCACGGTGTAAGCGGCATCACCCTGCCCGCAATGACAAAGGCCGGACAGTGCGCAAACACTGTCCGGCCTTTGTCCTGACACTCCGGGAAACTGGCCCGGTACGGCTATACTGCGATCTCAGACGCCAGGAGTCGCCATGCCCGATCCGCAGCACCCCGAAGCCCTGCACATCCGCCACGCCCGCCAGGACGACTACCCGCAATGGAAGATCCTGTGGGACGACTACAATGCCTTCTACGGCCGCAGTGGCGCCACCGCCCTGCCCCTGGCCATCACCCAGTCCACCTGGTCACGCATCCATGCGGCCGATGAGCCGGTGCATGCCCTGGTGGCCGAATCCGATGGACGACTGCTGGGACTGGCGCACTACCTCTATCACCGCAACACCATCCTGATCGGCCCCACCTGCTACCTGCAGGACCTGTTCACCACTGAAGCCGCACGCGGCCGTGGCGTGGCACGCGCACTGATCGAAGAACTGTACCGGTACGCCGCAGCGGACGGTGCCGAGCGAGTGTACTGGCACACCCATCACAGCAATGCGACGGCACGCAAGCTGTACGACCATCTGGCGGTGGACTCCGGCTTCATCGTCTATCGCAAGAACCTCTGATACCAGTTGATGCGCGCCGGGTTCAGGCCTGGGCGTTGGCCTCATTGAGCGCATTGACGATGTCGGCGCGCTTCAAGTCCGGAGCGAACTGCTGGATGAAATCGAAGGCATAGCCGCGCAGGTAGGCACCGCGCCGCACCGCCAGCCGGGCGATATTGGCCTTGAACAGGTGGGAGGCATTGATGGCCACCATCTCCGCGTGCTTGCCCTGGTCCACCGCCATCGAGGCCACCAGGCCCACGCCCATGCCCAGCGAGACGTATTGCTGGATCACGTCCGAATCCATGGCGGTGAGCACGATGTCGGGTTCGATGCCGGCCTGGCGGAAGGCTTCGTCGATGTGGCCACGGCCGGTAAAGCCGACGTCATAGGTGATCAGCGGCCAGGTACCCAGATCCTCCAGCGTGACCTGTTCCAGCCCCAGCAGCGGATGGCCTTGCGGCACCACGATCACGTGGCTCCAGGTATAGCAGGGGAAGGACACCAGTTCCTTGAATTGCGACAGGCCCTCGGTAGCGATGCCGATGTCGGCCTTGCCCGAGATGACCCATTCGGCGATATGTTCCGGGGCACTCTGCTGCAGGGCGATGCGCACCTGCGGGAAGGCATCGCGGAAGGCCTGCACCACGCGCGGCAGCACGTAGCGCGCCTGGGTGTGGGTGGTGGCAATGGAGAGCGTGCCGCTCTGCTCGCCGGCGTATTCCTTGCTGGCGCGGCGCAGGTTCTCGGCTTCCAGCAGGAGCCGCTCGACGATGCCGAGGATGCCCTTGCCGGGTTCGGTCAGGCCGGTCAGGCGCTTGCCGTTGCGCTCGAAGATCTCCACGCCCAGCTCTTCTTCGAGCTCGCGGATCTGGCGGCTCACGCCCGGTTGCGAGGTGAAGAGCACGTTGGCCACTTCGGTCAGGTTGAAGCCGCAACGCGCGGCTTCGCGGATGGAACGCAGCTGCTGGAAATTCATCGTGCCTGCCCTCCTTCCCGCTGCGCAAAGACCTGCAGGCGGCGCGGACGCACGACCAGGGTCTCGCCATTCTTCAGACCCAGTTGCGCGAAACGTTCATTGGGGATGACGGCTTCGATCAGCTCGGCATTGTCATCGCGTTCCAGTTCCAGTTGCGCCAGCGGACCGATGGCATGCGAGCGGCGCAATTGCACCACGATGCCTTCGGCACCGGGCGAGTAGCGCTCCACATCCAGATCATGCGGCCGCACGAAACCGACACCGGCCGCATCGCGGGTATCGCCGTGGCCGGGGGCCTCGAAACGCGCACCGCCGGCGTCCAGTACGCCTTCGTGCAGGCGGCCATGGAACAGGTTCACATTGCCCAGAAAACCGTAGACGAACGGCGAAGCAGGATGGTTGTACACCGTCTCGGGCGTGCCGATCTGCTCCACTTGCCCCTTGTTCATCAGCACCACCTGGTCGGCCACTTCCAGGGCTTCTTCCTGGTCGTGGGTCACGAAGATGCTGGTGACGTGCAGTTCATCGTGCAGACGGCGCAGCCAGCGACGCAGTTCCTTGCGCACCTTGGCATCGAGGGCGCCGAAGGGTTCGTCCAGCAGCAGCACGCGCGGCTCCACGGCCAGTGCGCGGGCCAGCGCAATACGCTGGCGCTGGCCGCCGGAGAGTTGCGGCGGATAGCGGTCGGCCAGCCAGTCCAGCTGCACCAGTTCCAGCAGACGCTTGACCTTCTCGCGGATGACCGCTTCCGAGGGGCGCTGGGCGCGCGGTTTCACGCGCAGGCCGAAGGCGATGTTCTCGAACACGGTCATGTGCTTGAACAGCGCATAGTGCTGGAACACGAAACCGACCTGGCGTTCGCGCACGTGGCGCGCCGAAGCGTCTTCGCCATCGAGCAGCACCTGGCCCGCATCGGGCGATTCGAGACCGGCGATGATGCGCAAGAGCGTGGTCTTGCCGCAGCCGGAAGGGCC
>NZ_DBIC01000032.1:12403-14649 GCF_002296545.1 Herbaspirillum sp. UBA812
CCCAGCAAGGCCGTCAGTTCGCCCGCCGGGAAATTGAGCGAGACGTCGTTGAGCGCGGTGAAGCTGCCGAAACGCTTCTGGATGTGATGGACTTCGATGCTCATGATGACTCCTTAGGCTTGTTCGCTGGCGCTGTGCTGCTGGTGCAGCCGCCACTCGATGACGCTCTTGATGGCCAGCGTGACCACGGCCAGGAAGGCCAGCAGCGACGCCACGGCGAAGGCGCCGGTGATATTGAATTCGTTGTAGAGGATCTCGACCTGCAGCGGGATGGTGTTGGTCTCGCCGCGAATGTGGCCGGAGACCACCGAGACGGCACCGAACTCGCCCATGGCGCGCGCATTGCAGAGGATCACGCCATACAGCAGGCCCCACTTGATGTTGGGCAGCGTGACATGCCAGAAAGTACGCCAGCCGGAGGCGCCCAGGACCAGCGCGGCTTCTTCCTCCTCGCTGCCCTGCGACTGCATCAGCGGAATCAGTTCACGCGCCACGAAGGGGAAGGTCACGAAGATGGTGGCCAGCACGATGCCCGGCACGGCGAACAGGATCTTGATGTCATGCTCGCGCAGCCAGGGGCCGAAGTAGCCCTGCAGGCCGAACAGCAGCACGTAGATCAGGCCCGAGATCACCGGCGAGACCGAGAACGGCAGGTCGATCAGGGTCAGCAGCACGTTCTTGCCACGGAACTCGAACTTGGCAATCGCCCAGGCGGCCGCCACGCCAAACACCAGGTTCAGCGGCACGGCGATGGCGGCAGCGAGCAGAGTCAGCTTGATGGCGGACCAGGCGTCAGGCTCGGTGATGGAGGCCACATAGACATCCCAGCCCTTGCGCAGCGCTTCATAGAACACCGCCACCAGCGGCACGAACAGGAACAGGGTCAGGAAGGCCAGCGCGATGCCGATCAGCAGCGCACGCACCCACCAGGGCTCGGTGATGGCACCGGGGGTCAGCGGCGGCTCGCCGCGGACAATCGCATTGGCTTGCGGGGCAGCGGAAACGGGGGCGGCACTCATCTCAGGTCCTTTCCGACTGGCCACGCTTGCGAGTCCAGGCTTGCAGCAGGTTGATGGTCAACAGCAGGATGAAGGAAACCAGCAGCATGACCATCGCGATGGCGGTCGCACCGGCATAGTCGTACTGCTCCAGCTTGGTGACGATGAACAAAGGGGTGATTTCAGAAACCATCGGCATGTTGCCGGCGATGAAGACCACCGAGCCGTATTCGCCGGAGGCGCGCGCAAAGGCCAGCGCAAAACCGGTCAGCAAAGCAGGCAGCACGGTCGGGAAGATCACCCGGGTAAAAGTCTGCCAGCGGCTGGCACCGAGGCTGGCGGCGGCTTCTTCGAGCTCGCGCTCGGCTTCTTCCAGCACCGGTTGCACGGTGCGCACCACAAAAGGCAGGCCGATGAAGGTCAGTGCCACCAGCACCCCCAGCGGGGTGAAGGCGACCTTGATGCCCAGGGGTGCCAGCAGCTTGCCCAGCCAGCCGTTCTGCGAATACAGCGTGGTCAGGGCGATGCCGGCTACCGCCGTGGGCAGGGCGAAAGGCAAGTCCACCAGGGCATCGATGATGCGCTTGCCGGGGAAGCGATAGCGCACCAGCACCCAGGCCACGATGCCGCCGAAGATCACGTTGAGGAAGGCACCGATCAGCGAGGCACCAAAGCTCAAGCGATAGGAGGCCATCACCCGGGGCGAAGTCACCGCGTCGATGAAGCCGCCCCAGGTCAGGGTGAAGGTCTTCAAAAACAGCGCCGACAGCGGGATCAGCACGATCAGCGCCAGGTAAAAGATGGTGAAGCCCAGCGACAGCCGGAAACCGGGCAATACGCGCCGGTTGGCGCTGCCCGCCGAGCGGGTCGGCGCGGCCCCGGGGGCGGCAAGGGAAACAGGGGATGCGGACATGTCGTTCTCTTGTTATTACAAATGCGACTATAGGTGAGCGATATTCGCATCCGATAGTTATAAAGAGAACGAAGCTTTTTGCATGTCCTTAGAAGGAAAGCGCATAAAGCCGGTCCGGAAACCGTCTTTATGCGCTCATGGGGGGGGAGGTGAAGTAAAAAGCTTCAGGCGATGCGTTCAAGCAGCTCCAGCAGCCACTGCTGCCCTTCGGTCCAGTCGCCCAGGCCCGATTCGGAGTTGATATGCCCGCGCGCGCCCACCGAGCGGAACTGCGCGCCCCAGGCCTCGGCCCAGTGGCGGGCGCGCTCGGCGCTCATCCAGGGATCGTTGTCGCT
>NZ_DBIC01000032.1:14947-26277 GCF_002296545.1 Herbaspirillum sp. UBA812
CTCATCCAGGGATCGTTGTCGCTGCCGACCACCAATGCCGGATACGGCAGCTTGTGGCGCACCGCTGCGCTCAGGCTGAACTTGACCGGATCGGCCGGCGCCACCAGCAAGGCCGCCACGATGGGATGCGCAGACCCCTCGGAAGCCGCCTGCAGGGCCGCCGTGCGATGCACCGTGGTCAGGCAGCCGAAGCTGTGCGCCACGATCACCGTAGGGCGGCCATCACGCGCCAGCACTTCGCCCAGGCGTGCCGACCAGCGCGGCAGGTCAGGCGTTTCCCAGTCATCCTGCTGCACCCGTTCGAAGCCGGGATACAGCCGCTGCCAGCGCGATTGCCAGTGTTCCGGGCCGCTGTCGGAGAGGCCCGGTGCCACCAGCACGCGGAAATCCGCCAGCCGGGCCGGTGTGGTGGAAGAGGAAGGAGAAGTCAGACTCATGCAGGCCCCGCAGCGAGTGATGAAGTCATGCAGTATGCCTTACGCGGCATCCTTCAGGCCAAGCAAGGTGTCCGGCAGGCGTGCGGCCGGCACATCCCACAGATAGCCCTGCGCCAAAGTGGACTGGGCCAGTGCCTGACAGTACCAGGCCAGTTTGTCGAACACTTCCTTGTTTTCAACTCGCTTGAAGAAGATGCGCACTCCCTGCTCGGCCGCCCGCAGCAGCAGCAAAGCCACGCTGTCGGGATCGGCCAGTTCGCGCGCATCGACCTTGATGAGATCCGGCTTGACCTTGTCCAGCAGGCCCAGTGCTTCCAGCGGGCTGTTGGCCGAGACGCCCAGGCGGAAACCGTTGCGGCGGTAATTGTCCAGCACGTAGTTGAGCAGCCAGCGCTGGTTGGGCATGACCACCGGCAGTTGCAGCACGATGCGTTCGTGCGGCAGTTCCAGCTCAGCCAGGATGCGGCGATAGGCCACGCCGTGATTGTTGTTGACTGCGGCCAGCAGGCGCGCATGCACCGAGAGGTGCAGTTCCGGCGCGTCTTCGCCGACCTGGCGGTAATAGTTGATGGCGTGCAGCATGCGGCACAGCCGGTCCAGTTCCACCGACTCGTCGTCGCTGGCGGCCTGGTCCAGCAGTTTCCACAGATGCAGGCCGTCGTCGACGGCCGAGTGGCTGCGGGCGAAGGCCTCGCAGGCGACGATGTGGCCATCGTCGAAGCTGCGCACCGGCTGGAAGGCCGAGGTCAGCGAAGTATTGAAGAAACGCCCTGCGGCGCGCCCCTGTTCATCCAGCCAGACCTTGGCGGACGGGGTGCCGCCGGTGTGCTGCGCATCGAGGCGGGCCAGATAAGCCTTCAGTGCCTGATATGCCATCGGGTCTGCTCCTGAAAAAAAGACACCGCCCGGCCGGCGTCACCGGCCAGGACGGCCAGACGATCACAGCTTGGCGATCGAGACTTCGGTGGCCTTGACCAGTGCCACCACTTCGCTGCCGATGGTCAGGCCCAGGTCCTTCACGGAGCGGGTGGTGATGACCGAGGTCACGATACCGGCCGGGGTTTCCACATCCACTTCGGACACCACCGAACCTTCGATGATGGCCTTGACCTTGCCCTTGAACTGGTTACGGACGTTGATTGCTTGAATGGTCATGCTCTGCTCCTTGATGAAACGGCGTCGGCACCTGCCGCGCCGCATGGGTTGAAATGGGCTACAACTGAAAAAACTGAAAATCGGGTCAAACCTTCATGCGGTCAAACTCAGACCGCCCACTGCACCTGATGTACGCCGCGCGGCGTGAAGAAATCTTCAGATGGCTCCGTAGCCGCCTCACTGCCCGGGTGCCGCAGCACGCGCGCCAGGATGGCTTCTTCCAGCGCGGCAAACTGGGCCTGGCCGCGTGAACGCGGGCGCGCCAGGTCGATGCGCTGGTCCAGTGCCACGTGGCCGTCCTCGATCAGCAGCACGCGGTCGGCCAGGGCGATGGCTTCCTGCACGTCGTGGGTCACCAGCAAGGCGGTGAAACCGCGTTCGCGCCAGAGCGATTCGATCAGGGCCTGCATCTCGATACGGGTGAGCGCATCGAGCGCGCCCAGCGGTTCGTCCAGCAGCAGCAATTGCGGGTCGTGGATCAGCGCACGCGCCAGGGCCACGCGCTGGCGCTGGCCGCCGGAGAGCACCGCCGGCCACTCGCCGGCGCGCTGGTCCAGGCCGACTTGGCGCAGGGCATGGAGTGCCTGCGGTGCGGCCTGCTTGGGCAAGCCCAGCGCGACGTTGGCCTGCACCCGCTTCCAGGGCAGTAGGCGCGCATCCTGGAACATGATGCGGATCTCGGGCTCGCCGCTGCCTTCGTGTTCATAGACGACCTCGCCGCCGCTGGCGCCATCGAGCTGGGCCACCAGGCGCAGCAAGGTGCTCTTGCCGCAACCGCTGCGGCCGACGATGGCGACGAATTCGCCAGGTTCGATGTCGAGGTCGATGTCGTGCAGCACCGTGCGTCCGCTGAAGGACTTCGACAAGGCGCGCAGCCTGAGGCCTACGCCCCGGCCGGCGGCACGGCTGACTTGCTGGTGTTCCTGGGTGTCATTGCGCATGATGGTTTCCTGATGCATTCATGGAGCTCGTCATTGGTAGCCGGGGTGCCAGCGCAGGAAGTAGCGTTCCAGTGCCCGCGCCGCGGTATCGGCCAGCTTGCCCAGCAAGGCGTAGAGCAGGATGCCCACCAGCACCACGTCGGTCTGCAGGAATTCGCGGGCATTCATGGTCATGTAGCCGATGCCGGCCTGCGCCGAGATGGTCTCGGCCACGATCAGCAGCACCCACACCAGGCCCAGCGCAAAGCGCAGGCCGACCAGGATGGAGGGCAAGGCGCCCGGCAGGATCACGTCGCGGTACAGCGGCCAGCCCGAGAGGCCATAGCTGCGCGCCATCTCGATCAAACCCTGGTCCACCGAGCGGATGCCGTGGAAGGTATTCAGATAGACCGGGAAGAACACGCCCACCGAGACCAGGAACAGCTTGGCCGTCTCGTCGATGCCAAACCACAGGATCACCAGTGGAATCAGGGCCAATGCGGGAATGTTGCGCACCATCTGCAGGGTGGTATCGAGCAGCAGTTCGGCCGAACGCAGGCTGCCGGAGAGCAGACCCAGAATCAGACCGAGCCCTGCGCCGACCGCAAAGCCGGAAGCGGCACGGCCGCTGGAGACGGCCAGGTGACGCCACAACTCACCGGAAGCGGACAGGTTCCACGCCGCCTTCAGGACCGCGAACGGTTCCGGCAGGATGCGGCTGGACAGCCAGCCGGCCTGCGCGGCGATCTCCCACCACACCAGCAGTAGCAAGGGCAGCAGCCAGCCGACCCAGGCACCACGCGGCTTGCGTGCGGCCTTGGCAGCGGCCTTGGGACGCGCCTGCTCTTGCGGCGCAGTGCTGGCGAGCACGGGATTGGTTGCACTGGTCATGCCGGCCTCAGCTTGCCGACACGCGCACCGGCGCGGGCTTGGGCAGTTCGGTATTGCCGACGATCTCGCCGAAGGGACCGGTCAGATTGTGGCCGGCCAGGCCTTCGCGCTGGGCGCGCGGCAGCAGCGGGAATACCAGCTCAGCAAACCGGTAGGATTCTTCCAGGTGCGGATAGCCGGAGAGGATGAAGGTATCGATGCCCAGGTCCGCATACTCCTTGATACGGGCAGCCACGGTCGGGCCATCGCCCACCAGCGCGGTACCGGCACCGCCGCGTACCAGGCCGACGCCGGCCCACAGGTTGGGGCTCACTTCCAGCTTGTCGCGACGGCCGCCGTGCAGGGCGGCCATGCGGCGCTGCCCTTCCGAATCCATGCGGGCGAAGTTGGCCTGGGCCTTGGCGATGGTCTCGTCATCCAGGCGGCTGATGAGTTCGTCGGCGGCGCGCCAGGCGGCTTCATTGGTATCGCGCACGATCACGTGCAGGCGGATGCCGAAGCGCAGCGTGCGACCGGCCTTGGCGGCGCGTTCGCGCACGCGGGCAATTTTTTCGGCCACGGCGGCCGGCGGCTCGCCCCAGGTCAGGTAGACGTCGACCTGCTCGGCGGCCAGGTCGATGGCTTCGTCCGAAGAGCCACCGAAGTACAGCGGCGGATACGGTGCCTGCACCGGAGGATAGAGCGCCTTGGCGCCCTTGACGCTGAGGTGCTTGCCCTCGAAGTTGGTTTCTTCGCCGGTGTGGGTTTTTGCCAGTACGTCGCGCCAGATCTTGAGGAATTCGTCGGACACTTCATAGCGCTCGGCATGGCTGCCGAAGATGCCATCACTCTCCTGCTCCACCGGATCGCCGCCGGTGACCACGTTGATGAGCAGGCGGCCATTGGAGAGGCGGTCGAAGGTCGCGGCCATGCGCGCCGACAGGGTCGGTGCCGTCAGGCCGGGACGCACTGCCACCAGGAATTTCAGGCGCTGTGTCGCATCGATCAGGCTGGCTGCAGCTACCCAGGCGTCTTCGCAGGAACGTCCCGTGGGCAGCAGCACGCCATCGTAGCCCAGGGTATCGGCCGCCACGGCAATCTGCTTCATGTAGTCGTGGGTCACCGGGCGCGCACCTTCGGAGGTGCCGAGATAGCGGCTGTCGCCGTGAGTAGGGATAAACCAGAAAACGTTCATGCTTGACTCCTGAGCTGCTGGACTAGAGGTGGTCGATGTCAGTGTTGTTTATTTGAGGACGGCGTCGCTGACCTTGAGCTGCTTGGGGATCAGCTTGAGTTCAAAGAAGGCGTCGGCGATCTTCTGCTGCTCGGCCAGCACCTGGGCATCGACCGGCTTGTAGACGTGCGCATAGCGCTTCAGGCCGGTCTGGATGATGTCGGCATCCAGGCCCTGGATCGGGGACAGCTGGGCGGCGGCTTCAGCGATGTGGGTACGAACCCACTCGCCTTCACGGGTGATCTCTTCGAGCAGGATCTTCTCGACCTGTGGATTCTTCGCCGCGAAGGGACGCGCGCTCAGGAAAAACTGGTGGTGACTGACCGCCCCCACGCCCGAGGCCAGGCGACGTGCGCTGACCTGCTTTTCAGCGGCGGCCTGAAACGGATCCCAGATCGCCCAGGCATCGACCGCACCGCGCTCGAAGGCGGCACGGGCGTCAGCCGGAGCCAGGTAGACCGGCTGGATATCGCTGTACTGCAGGCCGGCTTTCTTGAGCAAGGCCACTACCAGCCAATGCACGTCCGAACCCTTGTTGAAGGCGATCTTCTTGCCCTTCAGTTCGGCCACGCTCTTGATGGGTGAATCCTTTTGCACCAGCAGGCCTTCGGCCTCCGGGGTCGGGATTTCATAGGCGGTATAGACGAAGTCGGCACCGGCCGCTTGCGCAAAGACCGGTGGCGCTTCACCGACGTAACCGAAATCGACCGAGCCCACGTTGAGCGCTTCCAGCAGTTGCGGACCGGCCGCGAACTCGGCCCACTTCACTTCCACGCCCAGCGGCTGCAGGCGCTTTTCCAGCGCGCCGTGGGCTTTGAGCAGCACCAGGGTATTGGCGGCTTTCTGATAGCCGATGCGCAGCAGTTTGGTTTCCTGCGCCTGCACCGGGGCTGTGCCCAGGGAGAAGGCCAGTGCGCCCAGGGCGATGGCCGAGAGGCGCTGCAGGGTGCGGCGACGCGGGAAATGAATGGTCTTGTTCTTGTTGGCGGACACGATGTTTTCTCCAGATTCCAGAATGCGGGCGTGCAGAGGGCCATCCGCTCTACCAGCCGGTTCTTTTTTCAAGTCGGATTGCGCTGCCGGATCAGGTCCGGCCAGCTTCAGTTCAGTACGACACGCTGTACTGCAGCTGCGAGAACGGAATCTCGCGGAATTCTTCAGGTGCGATCTTGTGCAGCGCTTGCAGGCTGGCCGAGAGCTGCTCCACGCCTTCATTGACGCGGGCTTCGATGGGCGCATCCAGCACCAGGCCGTTTTCTTCACTCCAGGTCACCTGCGCCTCGGTGGCGTAGATGCTGGGCAGCACGTGCTTGGGGTTGAGCGACGACAGCACCGGGCGCAGCGCATAGTCCAGCGCCAGCATGTGCGACTGGCTGCCACCGGTGGCCAGGGGCAGCACCAGCTTGTTGGTCAGGCCGAACTGCGGCAGCAGGTCCAGGAAAGCCTTCAGGATGCCGCTGTAGGCCGCCTTGTAGACCGGCGTGGCAACCACCACGGCCGAGGCTTCTTCGACGGTAGCCAGGGCCGCCTTGATGTCCGGATCGTTCCAGTCGGCGCGCAGGATGGCCTGTCCCGGCAGGTCGCGCACATCCAGGCGCGCATAGCGGTGGCCCAGATGGGCCAGCTTGTCGCCGACGTGGTGCAGCAGACGGGTGGAACGGGAGGGTGCCGAGGGGCTGCCGGCCAGTAACAGGATGGTCATGTCGTGTGCTTGTGCTGAGGGGTGGATGGAACCGGCCAGGCCGGTCCCTCTTGCAGGTTCAGGTCACTTCTTGTTGGGTGCGTAGAGCTGGTCGAAAGTGCCGCCGTCAGCAAAGTGCGTCTTCTGCGCCTTCTGCCAGCCACCGAAATCCTTGTCGATGGTCACCAGGTTCAGCTTGGGGAATTGCGAAGCGTACTTGGCGGCGATCTTGGGATCGATGGGACGGTAGTAGTTCTTGGCGATGATTTCCTGGCCCTGTTCCGAGTACAGGTACTTCAGGTATTCCTCGGCCACCTTGCGGGTACCGCGACGGTCAGCCACCTTGTCCACCACGGCCACTGGCGGCTCGGTCAGGATGGAAATCGAGGGGGCGACGATGTCGAACTTGTCCGGACCCCATTCCTTGAGCGAAATCAGGGCTTCGTTTTCCCAGGCCAGCAGCACGTCACCGATGCCGCGCTCGACGAAGGTGATGGTGGCGCCACGGGCACCGGAATCCAGCACCGGCACGTTCTTGAAGAGCTTGGCGATGTAGTCGCGGGCGGCGTCATCGCTACCGCCCTTCTGCTTGGCATAGGCCCAGGCCGCCAGGTAGTTCCAGCGGGCGCCGCCCGAGGTCTTGGGGTTGGGGGTGATGACGGAGACACCCGGCTTGATCAGATCACCCCAGTCCTTGATGCCCTTGGGATTGCCCTTGCGCACCAGGAATACGATGGTGGAGGTATAGGGCGAGCTGTTGTGCGGCAGGCGCTTTTGCCAGTCGGCCGGCAGCAGCTTGGCCTTTTCCGAGATTTCGTCGATGTCGTAGGCCAGGGCCAGGGTCACCACGTCAGCGTCGATGCCGTCGATCACCGAACGGCCCTGCTTGCCGGAGCCGCCGTGAGAAGCCTTGATGGTGACGTTGTCGCCGGACTTTTCCTTCCAGTACTTGGCGAAGGCCTTGTTGTAGTCGGCGTAGAGTTCGCGCGTCGGGTCATAAGAGACATTGAGCAGCGAAATATCGGCCGCGTGCGCCAGCGAGGCGGCTTGCGCCAGCACCAGGGCGGCGGCGACCGATTTGATGATCTTCTTCAGCATATCCGTTCCCAAATGTTCTGTTGTTTTGGAGCACACAGATTAATGAGCCGGCAGACCAAAAAGAACGAATACTTTCTTCTCTCGATATGCGAAAAACAGATATGAAAGAACACGGCGCCGGAATAAGGATCCCGGTCTATATAACCAAAGTCTTGGTTGAGGGGACGAGCGTGCTGAAATCGTACCAGGCTGCCCTCCCCGCCCGACGCGGCTTTGCGGCCCTCACATCGGACCATGTGAAGCTCTCGTCACGCAAGAAAAGCACGACCGGACTTTTTGTTCTTTTCACATTGTGGTATAACCTTCATATTGCAACGCACCAGGCCGCGCCATGAAAAAAGAAGCTGCAGGCGAGACAGAACAGATTTCAATCCAGGTCATCGAGCGCATGGTGTCCCTGCTCGACGCGCTGGCGGAGTATCCCGACCCGGTGAGCCTGAAGGAATTGTCGGCGGCGACCGACCTGCATCCGTCGACGGCGCACCGCATCCTCAATGACCTGGTGGTCAAGCGCTTCGTCGACCGCGTGGAGCCGGGCACCTATCGCCTGGGCATGCGCCTGCTGGAACTGGGCAACATCGTCAAGAGCCGGCTGTCGGTGCGGGAAGCGGCGCTGGACTTCATGCGGGCGCTGCATCGCAAGACGCACCAGACGATCAACCTGTCGGTGCGGCAGGCTGATGAAATCGTTTATATCGACCGTTCCTTTTCTGAACGTTCCGGCATGCAGGTGGTGCGCGCCATCGGCGGCCGCGCGCCGCTGCACCTGACCTCGACCGGCAAGCTGTTCCTGTCGGTGGACGATCCCAAGAACGTGCGCGCCTATGCCACCCGCACCGGGCTGGCTGGCCACAACAAGAATTCCATTACCGATCTGACCAAGCTGGAGCGCGAACTGTCGATGGTGCGTGCGCTGGGTTATGCGCGCGACAACGAGGAACTGGAACTGGGTGTGCGCTGCATGGCCGCCGGCATCTGCGACGACAGCGGCAAGCTGGTGGCGGGCCTGTCGATCTCGGCCCCGGCCGACCGCCTGCAGGATGAATGGGTGGATGATCTGGTCAGCACGGCCAGCCAGATTTCATCGGCGCTGGGGTATCGCAAGGATCGCGGCTGAGCACGACCCTCTGCAGACTCACCGGGCAGCAACGCGCTGGCCGTCCGCATTCACCACCACTTCCCCATCTTCCTTCGTGAACGGACCTTGCTGCGGATGCGGCAGGATGTCCAGCACCAGTTCGGAAGGACGGCACAGGCGCGTCCCCTTCGAAGTCACCACGAAGGGCCGGTTGATCAGGATCGGATGGGCCAGCATCGCATCCAGCAACTGCGCGTCCGTCAAGGCCGGATGGTCCAGGCCCAGTTCGGCATAAGGTGTGCCCTTCTGGCGGATGGCTTCGCGCACCGCAAGACCAGCCTCGCGGATCATCGTCTCCAATTGTTCGCGGTTGGGCGGGTGCTGCAGGTACTCGATGATGGTCGGTTCTTCGCCGCTGTTGCGGATCATGGCCAGGGTATTGCGGGAGGTTCCGCAGGCGGGATTGTGGTAGATGGTGGTCATGGTGAATCTCTGTGTTGAAGTGGATTGCATCCCGGGATGATCAGGCCCCGGCACCCAGCCTGAGCGCCAGTGCCGACAAGGTGACCAGCAGCACCGGCAGCGTCAGCAAGGCGCCCGTGCGGAAGTAGGCACCCCAGGAGATATGAATGTTCTTGCTGTCCAGCACATGCAGCCAGAGCAAGGTCGCCAGGCTGCCGATGGGCGTGATCTTGGGACCGAGGTCGCAGCCGATGATGTTGGCGTAGACCATCGCTTCCTTGACCACACCTTGCGCCGACGTGGCGTCGATGGATAACGCACCGACCAGCACCGTAGGCATGTTGTTCATGATCGACGACAGCAAGGCCGTCAGCACACCCGTGCCGAGGGCGGCACCCCAGACGCCGTGCGTGGCGAATTCATTCAGTACACCGGTGAGGGCGTTGGTGAGCCCGGCATTGCGCAGGCCATAGACCACCAGATACATGCCCAACGAGAAGAACACCACCTGCCACGGTGCCCCCTTGATGACCGCACGGGTGGAAATGACGCGCCCTCTGCCGGCCACGAGCAACAGGATCAATGCCCCGACAGCCGCCACCACACTGATCGGCAAGCCTTTTCCTCCCAGCCAGAAGAAGCCGGCCAGCAGCAGCGCCAGCACCCAGCCGCCGGCAATGAACGTGGCGCGATCGCGGATCGCGGAGGCGGGCGAGCGCAGCTGGGCCAGGTCGTAGCGCTCTGGCAGGTCGCGGCGGAAATGGATCAGCAGCACCAGAAGAGTTGCCGCCACCGAGACCAGGTTGACCGGCACCATGACCGAAGCGTATTGCGCAAAGCCGATGTTGAAGAAATCCGCCGAAACGATATTGACCAGGTTCGATACCACCAGCGGCAAGCTGGCGGTATCGGCGATGAATCCCGCCGCCATGACGAAGGCCAGTGTCGCCGCCGGCGAGAAGCGCAGTGCCAGCAGCATCGAGATGACGATGGGCGTAAGGATCAGCGCGGCGCCGTCGTTGGCGAACAAGGCCGAGACCGCCGCCCCCAGCAGGATCAGCAGCACGAACAGCATGCGGCCACGTCCGCCGCCCCAGCGGGCCACGTGCAAGGCGGCCCATTCGAAAAAGCCGGCCTTGTCCAACAACAGGCTGATGATGATGATGGCAACAAAGGTGCCGGTGGCGTTCCAGACGATATGCCAGACCACCGGGATGTCAGCGAGGTGGATCACGCCGCAGGCCAGCGCCAGGGCGGCACCGCCACATGCGCTCCAGCCGATGCCCAGTCCCTTGGGCTGCCAGATCACCAGCGTCAGGGTCAACAGGAAGATGAATAAAGCGGTCAGCACGTTCTCTCCTGGCTCAACACGGTTTGGCCGCCTCTCCAGCGATGCCGCTGGAGGGTTCGCAGCAGGTGGCAACGGGCGTACAGGGATTGCCGCCGCAGCAGTTGTCGGTCAGGAAGCGCAAGACTTCATTCATGCGGGAATAATCGGCCGCGTAGATGACGAAGCGCCCCTCCTGGCGGGAAGTCACCAGTCCGGCGTGCGACAGTTCCTTCATATGGAAGGAAAGCGAGGACGGTGCGATGGCCAAGGCTTCGCCGATCTTGCTGGCGGCGCTGCCCGCGGGCCCGACTTGCACCAGATGACGGAAGATGGCCAGTCGCGATTCCTGGGCCAGGGCAGCCAGGGCCGCTATGACGGGGCCGGTTTCCATACGCTTCTCCTGTTAATTCAACATTTCAATTATTGTTGAAATATTGAATTAATACAAGCGTTTCGGACACTCAGGCGTAATGGCAAAGCTTGCATGGCAAGCGACGGGCATTAAAAAAGCGAACCTTCAGGTTCGCTTTTCATTTGCAGCCGGTGAAACAGATGAAGAAAGAATCAACCCTCGTCCGCCCGCACCATCTTCACGCGAGTCAGGTTGGGCTGATCGTCCACCAGCCACTTGCGCATGCGCGCGGCATCGCCCACGTGCGACAGGCGGCCCTTGGAGTCGAGGAACACCATGACGATGGGACGGCCTTCGATGCGGGTATACATCACCAGGCAGTGGCCGGCTTCGTTGATGAAACCGGTCTTCTGCAGGCCGATATCCCACTCCTTGTTGGAGGTCAGGCGATTGGAACTGTTGTACTGCATGGCGTGGCCGCTGGGCTCGACCATGTACTTGGGATCGGTGGAGTACTGGCGGATGATCGGATAGTTGTAGGCCGCCACCACCAGCTTGGCCAGGTCGCGGGCGCTGGCCACGTTCTGGCTGGACAGGCCGGTCGAATCGACATAGCGCGTATCGGTCATGCCCAGCGAGCGGGCCTTGGCGTTCATGGCCGCCACGAAGGCCGGCAGGCCGCCCGGATAGTTGCGGCCCAGCGCGGAGGGAGC
>NZ_DBIC01000380.1:0-9406 GCF_002296545.1 Herbaspirillum sp. UBA812
GCCGTCGATCACGCTGATGATGTCCACGATCCTCAGCGAGGAGGCATTGATCTCGTCCATCGTCTGCACCACCTGCTGCACCGCCTGGCCACCCTCGGTAGCGACGCTGGAGGCGGATGTGGCCAGCACATTGGCTTGCTGGGCGTTGTCCGCATTCTGGCGCACGGTGGCGGTCAGTTGCTCCATGGCCGACGCGGTCTCTTCGATGGAACCGGCCTGGGCTTCCGTACGCGCCGACAGGTCAAGATTGCCGGCGGCGATTTCCGCCGTGGCGGTGGCGATGGTGTTGGCACTGTTGCGCACGTTGCTGACGATGCGCACCAGGCTGTCGCTCATCTGCTGGATGGCCTGCATCAACTGGCCGACTTCGTCATTGGCGCGGCGGCGGATGCGGGTGCTGAGGTCGCCCGTGGCAATGGCGCGGGCCGTCATGATGGCCTCCCCCAGTGCCGTGGAAATGGTGCGCGAAATCAGCAGGCTCACCACCGCTACCACTGCACACACGGCCAGGCTCATCAGCACCGCCTGAACCACCGCCGAACGCAGGCTGGACTGCGCCGCCTGCACGCCTTGCTGGCCGAGCTGCTCGTTGTAGCGGCGATGGGCCGCCAGGGCGTTGATGAGTTTGTCACCGGGCGGGACCACCTGGTGCTCGACCGCATGCAAGGCTTCCTCGGTCTTGCCTTCAGCGCCCAGGGCGATGACGGCCTGGCGGCTCTTCTCGTAATCGGCGAAGGCATCACGGTCCGCCTGCAGCAGCTGGCGGTCGGTGGCGTCGGAGAGATCTTCCTTCTCGTAGCGGTCGAAGGCGGCGATGACCTTGTCGCGGTTGGTGTTCATGGACTTCTCCAGCTTGGCGCGCGTGGCAGCATCGGTGGCAGCGGCATAGCGCCAGATGCCAACCCGGATGCGGAAGACCGCTTCACCCGCCTCCCCCAGCACCAGCAGGCTGGGGACCGTGTTGAACGACGAATAGCTGGCAGCATCGGCAATGCGGTTGCTGTGATAGATGCTCAAGCCGGTGAGGCTGGCCAGGCCGAGGACGACGGCGAGGAGAAGCAGACGGAGTTTGTTGGCAATGGTCATGGTCAGGATTCGTGGGTGCGCAGCATGGCGCAGCGGGTCGATGAGCTGAAATGAATGAGTGCCAAAATTATAAGTCTGCAAAAATGATGAAAATTCACATCTGGCCGCTTCTTGATGCGGATCATCTTTGGGCCATTGCGACCGGAACTGGATCAAGTGTTCATCAAAACTAAGTTGCATGCTCCGTACACGCCGGTTTTACGGGGCGAATGGAAGAAAAATACTTAGGAGCGAAAACGGAAGAAGGAGGCGAGAGAAGCCATCGCATCGCACACCGCGAGAATCGTCAGTCGCGACACGAGAGAGGAGCAAGGAAGGGAAAGCGCTGAAAAACTAAGTTTACTGACTACGTCAGCAAGGACGCCTCAGGAAAATCAGCGGAGCCACACTGCGCTCCGCCGGTCAGGGAATGCCGATCTACTGCTGCACGCCCTGCTTGTAGATATCCGGACGCGAGATATGCCACACGAAGTCACCGCGATTGATGGCCTCGAAGCCACAGCTGGCATACAGCCACGGGGCGGTAGACGTGGTCAGCATGACGCGGCGCAGTTTCTGCAGCGTGGGATGCTGGTTGACTGATTCGATCATCCAGCGGCCCAGGCCCTGGCCGCGCAGGTCGCCGACGACGAAGACGTCGCACAGGTAGCCGAAGGTGGCGTGATCGGTCACCACGCGGGCAAAGCCGATCTGCTGCTTGCCGCGATAGAGGCCGAAGCAGAGGCTGTTGGCCAGCGCCGTGCGCACGGTGTTGAGGTCGATGCCGGGAGACCAGCTCGAATGGGTCAGTACGTCGTGGATGAGGGGGATGTCCAGCCGGTCGGGATCGGTGTCGATGAGGAAATCATCGCGCCGCCAGATCAGGTGATGGCTCATGGTCGTTCCTTGCTTGATGGCTTGTTGTCGTAAAAAATTTGCCTTGGTACGTACTGCGGGTACTGCGAAAACTGTTTAGAACGTTTCTCTTCAACAAGAAAAGGCACGCCGGCCCTGGTTGTCCGGCCGCTGCAGCGCGTGCAAGGAAGCGTGGCGATTGATCTGCGCGAAGCATGAAAACCGCTCGATTGATCGATTCCGTTGATGAGATTTGTTCCGTGGCCATTCATGATGCCACAGGCTCCCCTGCCTTGCGCAAGGCTTTCCCATCGGCAACCCGCGAGGCTCAGCCGTCCCGGCGCTGAAACATCGCTTGCAATTCCGTTACACCTCGCCTCTCCGAGCTGGCAGACCATAGGCTCACCTCAGTGCGCCGGACCGAGCATCTTGTTTTTCCTCTTCCGGCTGCACGCCATCGCGCAAGGAGAACAACGTGAACAAGACATCCCTGGCCTGGGCCACCTGCCTGGTCTTCTCTCTGGTCTCGGGCCTGCCCGTGCAGGCGCAGACCGCTTATGCGCCACCTCCCGCGCCCGTCTATACCCAGCAACAGCTGGACCAGATGCTGGCCCCGGTGGCGCTCTATCCCGATTCGCTGCTGGCCCAGGTGCTGATGGCCTCGACCTATCCGCTGGAAGTGGTGCAGGCCCAGCGCTTCGTCGAAGCGCGGCCCGGTCTGCAGGGCGATGGCCTGGCGCGCGCCGTGGCCCCCATGCCGTGGGATCCCAGCGTGAAGGCGCTGGTGCAGTTCCCTTCGGTACTGGCCATGCTCAATGATCGCCTCGACTGGACCCAGCAGCTGGGACAGGCCTTCCTCGCCCAGCAGCCGTCGGTAATGGATACGGTACAGAACCTGCGCGAACGCGCCCGCATCGCCGGCACGCTGGAATCCAGCCCGCAGCAGCGCGTGGTGGTGCAGGATGAAGTGATCGAGATCGTGCCGGTCAATCCGCAGGTGGTCTACGTGCCGTATTACAACCCGACCGTAGTGTATGGCAGCTGGTGGTGGCCATCCGCTCCGCCGGTGGTGTGGGCGCCGCCGCCGCGTTATCGTCCGCCCAGCTATGAGCCGGGCTTCTCGGCCAGCATCAGCTTCGGGGTGGGCATTGGCGTCATGAGTGCGGTGTTTGGCGATGCGCGTCCCGACTGGCGCCAGCGCCAGGTGATGGTGACGCAGACACGCATCAACAACGTCACCAATGTGACCAACGTGAACAACGTGAACAACGTCAACAACACCAACGTCATCAACAATCGCTACGTCAACAACAACATCAACGTGAACCGCAACGTGAGCATGAACCAGCGGCCGGTGGTGTGGCATCACGACCCGCGTTACGCCGGCGGCCGTTATGCGCAGCAACCGGCCCCTGCGCTGGCCCCGCCGCCGGGACAGCGTCCGCTGGCCGGTCCGCAGGCACAGAACCTGGTTCAGGCGCAGCACGTGCCGCAGTGGAATGGACATGGTCCGCAACCGCAAGCGGGTCAGCCCTTCCCGGCCAATGCGCCGCGTCCGCTGCCGGTGGCCGACAACGTGCAGCAGCGACTGGCCCAGCAGGACCAGTTCCGCCAGCGCCAGGCCATCGATCAGCAACGCCAGCGTGAACAGCAGGCCAATGACCAGCAGCGCCAGCGTGAGCAGATGATCCGCGACCAGCAACACCAGCGCGATCAGCAAGCGCAGGAGCAGCGCCAACAGCAGCAGGCCCAGGAACGCCAGTGGCAGCAGCGCCAGCAACAGGTGCAACAGCAGCAACAACGCCAGCAGCAGATGCAGCAACAGCAATTGCAGCAGCAACAGCGTGAGCAGCAGATGCGCCAGCATCAACAACAGGAGCAGCAACGCCAGCAGCAGATGATGAACCAGCAGCGCGAGCAGCAGCATCGCCAGATGGAGCAAGCCCGTCAGCAACAGCAGCAACATCAGGCCGCCCAGCATGAGCAGCAGGCGCGCCAGCAGCAGGCCCAGCAGCGCGACGCCCATCAGCGGCGCGAGGATCGCCGTGATGAACGCTCCTGATCCGGCAACGCCGCTGCCCCGCCAGTGATCGCCTGAGCGGCCCGCCGCGCGCACGTTGCCTCCCGGCAAACATGCGGGCAAGCGGGCCGCTTCAGTTATAATCTCGGGTTTTCCAGAGCTGTCGGAACAGGGCGTGCGCCGCCTCCTTGTCAAAGGAACAGTGCGCGCCGCTCAAGGCCATGCGGGTTGGATCGTCCAGCCGCGCCAGGGGCCGCGTTCCGCCCGGCTCCCACCCCGACCGATCCGCCATGCAAGAACCCAGCAACGAACTCCCCGAAGTCGCCGCCAGCGCCCCTGAGGCCGCTGATGCAGATAACGCCAGCGCGCCTGGCGCCGCCACCAAGGTCTCGTCCGACCTGATCGCGCGCGAAGTCAAGCGCCGCCGCACCTTCGGCATCATCTCCCACCCCGACGCCGGCAAAACCACGCTGACCGAAAAGCTGCTGCTGTTCTCGGGCGCGATCCAGCTGGCCGGTACCGTGAAGGCCCGCAAGAGCGGCCGCCACGCGACCTCGGACTGGATGGAAATCGAAAAGCAACGCGGCATTTCCGTGGCCAGCTCGGTGATGCAGTTCGAGTACCGCGACCACGTGGTCAACCTGCTCGACACCCCGGGCCACCAGGACTTCTCGGAAGATACCTATCGCGTGCTCACCGCCGTGGACTCGGCGCTGATGGTGATCGATGCCGCCAAGGGCGTGGAAGAGCAGACCATCAAGCTGTTGAACGTCTGCCGCATGCGCAATACGCCCATCATCACCTTCATGAACAAGCTGGACCGCGAGACCCGCGATTCGCTGGAGCTGCTGGATGAGCTGGAGTCGGTGCTGAAGATTCAGTGCGCACCGGTGACCTGGCCGATCGGCATGGGCAAGAATTTCCGTGGCGTGTATCACCTGCTGCGTGACGAGATCATGCTCTTCAAGGCCGGTGAAGAACGCGCCAACGGCAACGTGGAAATCATCAAGGGCATCGACAACCCCAAGCTGGCCGAGATGTTCCCGCTGGAAATCGAACAGCTCAAGATGGAAGTGGAACTGGTGCATGGCGCCTCCCACCCCTTCAACCTGGAAGACTTCCTGGCCGGTGTGCAGACGCCGGTCTTCTTCGGTTCGGCCATCAACAACTTCGGCGTGCGCGAGATCCTCGATGCGCTGCTGGACTGGGCACCAGGTCCGGGCGGACGCGACGCCACCGTGCGTGAGGTCAAGCCGACCGAAGAGCCCTTCTCCGGTTTCGTCTTCAAGATCCAGGCCAACATGGACCCGGCGCACCGCGACCGCATCGCCTTCCTGCGCGTGTGCTCGGGCCGCTTCGAACGCGGCATGAAGTTGAAGCACCTGCGCCTGAACCGCGACATCAAGGTGTCCTCGGTGGTGACCTTCATGGCCTCCAGCCGCGAACAGGTGGAAGAAGCCTATGCCGGCGACATCATCGGCCTGCCCAACCACGGCAACATGCAGATCGGCGACAGCTTCTCCGAAGGCGAGATGCTGCAGTTCACCGGCATTCCCTACTTCGCCCCGGACTTCTTCCGCGTGGCACGCATCCGCAATCCGCTCAAGATCAAGCAGTTGCACAAGGGCCTGCAGCAGCTCGGCGAAGAAGGCGCGGTGCAGGTCTTCAAGCCGGTGACCGGCAGCGACCTGATCCTGGGCGCAGTGGGCGTGCTGCAGTTCGAAGTGGTGGCCAGCCGCCTGCTCAACGAATATGGCGTGGATGCGGTGTTTGAAGGCACCAGCATCAGCAGCGCGCGCTGGATCAGCTGTGATGACAAGAAGAAACTGGCCGACTTCGAGAAGTCCTCGGCCGGGGCCAACCTGGCCATCGATGCAGCCGGCAACCTGGCTTACCTGGCCAGCTCGGGCGTGAACCTGCGCCTGACCCAGGAACGCTGGCCGGAGATCACTTTCCACGCTACCCGCGAGCACGCGGCCAAGCTGGACTGAGACAAGCTTGTGCGCCCTGCTCATCACCGTTCGGACTGAGTAGACGCGCAGCGTCGTATCGAAGACGAGACTACGGCGGACATCCGCTGACGGAGCGCCTTCGATACGGCCCTGTCGGGCCTACTCAGTCCGAACGGTGGTCTTGGTGGTTGACGTAAAAAATCGCCCGACAGGCACAACCTGTCGGGCGATTTTTTATGTCTTGCTGATGGGGAATTACTTGGCGTTCTTGAACGCTTCCACACCGGCCAGGATTTCAGCGCGGGCGGCGTCCGGGCCTTCCCAGCCTTCGACCTTGACCCACTTGCCCTTTTCCAGGTCCTTGTAGTGTTCGAAGAAGTGCTTGATCTGGTTCAGGCGCAGTTCGTTCAGGTCTTCCGGCTTTTGCCAGTGGGTGTAGATCGGCAGGATCTTGTCGACCGGCACGGCCAGCAGCTTGGCGTCGATGCCCGATTCATCGGCCATCTTCAGCACGCCGATGGGACGGCAGCGCACCACCACGCCCGGGATCAGCGGGAACGGGGTGATCACCAGCACGTCGACCGGGTCGCCGTCTTGCGACAGGGTCTGGGGGATGTAGCCGTAGTTGCACGGATAGTGCATGGCAGTGCCCATGAAACGGTCGACGAAGATGGCGCCGGTGTCCTTGTCCACTTCGTACTTGATCGGATCGGCGTTCATCGGGATTTCAATGATCACGTTGAAGTCATTGGGCAGGTCGCGGCCAGCGGGGACGTTGTTCAGGCTCATGGGATTCTCACTAGGGAAAGAAACGAAAAGCGGTTTTCGGGCTGGCAGCGCCAAGGGCATCTTGTTTAATGCTCGATGCAATGAGCATTAAACGGGGCTTAATGCTCAGTTCTGGCATGCCAAACACCGGAAAGCGGCAATTATAGCGGCATTCAGGCTCAGACCGGCATCTTGGCCGGTGCAACTTACGCCAACATGACAGTGCCCGGCAGCGCACATGAAAAAGGCGGAAGGGCTTGCGCCGCTTCCGCCTTGGTCATTCACCAGCGCAACAAGTTCAGCGGATGGCCGTGGCCAGGGCGCATTGCTTGTAGTGGCCGGCGGCCTGGTCCGGCTGATCCAGCGCCTCGTGCAGCTGGGCCAGGGCCAGGTGCGATTCGCGCACGGTGCGCGGTTCGATGGCATCCGACAAGGCTTGCTCCAGGTGGCGCTGGGCTTTGCCCCACAGCTTCTGGCGCAGGCAGAACATGCCCAGGGTCAGGGCCAGTTCGGCATCGGTCGGATTCTTGGACAACCAGGATTCGCAATGCTCGATCTGCGACAGCAGGGCCGGCGAGCCGGCTTCGGCGGTCGATTCGCGATAGGCACGCAGAAGACGGATATCCCAGTCGGCGGCCAGCGCACGTTCCAGCAGGCTGCGCGCTTCGTCATGCAGGCCACGGCTGGAGAAGGCGTGTGCGGCACGTGCGGCGATGTAGGGCTTGAGCTTGTCCACGCCGGGCACGCCATTCCACAAGAGGCGAATCGATTCGGCATCGTGCGAACGGTCCGACAGCAAGGCATCGTAAGACAGCTCGCGCAGGCGGTTCGACAAGGCCGGATGCAGGGCATTGCGCTTGTCCAGGGTCTGCACCAGGCGCAGCACTTCGGGCCAGTTCTTGGCTTGCTGGTTGGCCTTCAGCGCCCATTGCAGGGCCTGGATGTGGCGCGTGCCGTTGGCGTTCAACTCTTCCACCGTTTCCAGCGCCTGCTTGAAGTGGTGTTCGTCCACTTGCAGTTCCAGCGCCGTCATCAGGCGCGCAGCCTTCAAGGTCGGATCGACTTCCGTGCTGGCCAGCCAGATGTCGCGGCGGTCGCCCTGGCGCATGCGATGCGCGGCGCGGGCCGCGATCAGGGCGGCGATGCCGGCGTTGTCGGGCAGGTCGGCTGCGCGCGTGGCGGACTTCTCGGCCTGGCCGAAGCGGCCTTCGAAGTAAGCCTTCAGGGCATCGCGCAGGGCCTTGTTGCTTTCATTCTCGCGCTTGGCACGGCGATAGGCGATCACGCGGCCGGGCAGTTTCTGCGTCAGGCGGATGGCGCGGATGACCACGTAGATGGTCAGGAACACCGCCAGCACGGCGAAGATGAAGAAGTTCAGCGACAGGTCGATGCGGTACGGCGGATAGAACAGCACCACGTTGCCGGGATTGAAGCGCGCCAGTACGGCCAGGCCGATGGCGGAGGCAAACAGGGTCAGAAGCCAGAGCAGTATTTTCATATCAGGTTCCCGTCAGCGGCTCACGGACGGGCCTTGTAGTTGCGCACCGCGTTCAGGCTTTCGGCCAGCGTGGGCAACTGGATGGAGACATTGCTGCCCTGCACCTGCTTCAACAGCGCCTGCGTGGTCTGGACCTGCTTGGCGCGGGTATCGAAATACTTGGCGATGGTGTCCTGGGCCGAGGCCAGGTCATTGCGGAAGGCGAACTCGTTGCGCGACAGCAGCGCCAGGCGTGCATTCAACAAACGCAGCTTGAGGTTCTCGCGCACGAAGTAAGCCTGGCCCGGCGAGAGCAGGATCGCTTCCGGCGTCTGCACTTCGCGGATGCGCACCAGCTGGCGCAGCTCGGACCACATTTCAGTGCTCATGCTTCGCCAGGTTTCGCGAGCACCGGCCAGCCATTGCGACCAGGCAGACGCTTCGGCAGGCGCAGCTTCGGCCTTGGTCTTGGCATGGGCGGCATCGCCCTTGGCGGCAGGCTTCTCGGCGGCAGCGGTTTTCACCGGCTGCGGCTTGGGCTCGCTGGCCGACTCCACCGGACGCTCATCGACCAGCAGCGGCAGGTTGTCGACCTGGCCGATGGCGCTGTCCAGACGCACGGCGATGCCGGCGATGTCCACTGTCGGCAGGGCCTTCAGGCGCTCGATGTCACGCGCGATGGCGCGGCGGATGGCGATGAACTGCGCCTTGTCCGAACGCGACAGGCTCTTGTCGGCATTCTGCAGGGCGATCAGCGCGCCTTGCACGTTGCCGGCCAGCTCCAGCTGCTGGTCAGCGGTGGAGAGGACTTCCTCGATTTCGGAGAGGGCCCAGTCGTCGCGGTTCTTGTTGAGGTCCTGGTACATCTGTTCCAGCGCCAGTTGCTGGCTCTGGGACTCGGCCTGCTTGCTGTCGAGCACGCTGACCTTGGATTGCAGTTCCTTGGTGCTCTCCTGCACGGCCTTGAGCACGCCCTTCAGTTCATTGCTGCTGTTGTCGCCATTCTGCAGGCGCTGCGCGACTTCGCTGCGCAGGTCGCGCAGTTCGGCATGCGAGACCCACCACTGTGCGCCCAGGCCGGCGATGACCAGCAGCAGCACGATGGTCTGCGCACGCTGGCGGCGGCGCAGCACGGCCGTGCCATCCGGAGGAGTGAAGGTATAGGACGGGTGCGGGGCCGCGGCACCAGCGCTGTGGCTGGCTTGCGGTTGAGGCTCCGGCAATTGGGGAGTGGGTTGCTGTTCGTTCATGGGCTGGATTGTAACGCGG
>NZ_DBIC01000207.1:0-121 GCF_002296545.1 Herbaspirillum sp. UBA812
TTATCAGCCGACGCTGGCCGAAGAAATGGGCCGCCTGCAAGAGCGTATCACCTCGACCAAGACTGGCTCGATCACCTCGATCCAGGCCGTGTACGTCCCTGCGGATGACTTGACCGACCCG
>NZ_DBIC01000207.1:402-618 GCF_002296545.1 Herbaspirillum sp. UBA812
CCTGCGGATGACTTGACCGACCCGTCGCCGGCAACCACCTTCGCCCACTTGGACTCGACCGTCGTTCTGTCGCGTGACATCGCCTCGCTGGGTATCTACCCCGCCGTCGATCCGCTGGACTCGACCTCGCGCCAGCTGGACCCGCAAGTGGTCGGCCAGGAACACTACGAGACCGCCCGTGCGGTCCAGGGTACCCTGCAGCGCTACAAGGAACTG
>NZ_DBIC01000207.1:914-11828 GCF_002296545.1 Herbaspirillum sp. UBA812
CTGCAGCGCTACAAGGAACTGCGCGACATCATCGCGATTCTGGGCATGGACGAACTGGCACCGGAAGACAAGCTGATCGTCGCCCGTGCTCGCAAGATGCAACGTTTCCTGTCGCAGCCCTTCCACGTCGCCGAAGTGTTCACCGGTTCCCCGGGCAAGTATGTTTCGCTGAAGGACACGATCAAGGGCTTCAAGATGATCGCCAGCGGCGAACTGGACCACCTGCCGGAACAAGCGTTCTACATGGTCGGTACCATCGACGAAGCAATCGAAAAGGCCAAGAAGATCAACTAAGACTGGCCATGCCGTCGCAGGCAGCGGGTGCGTAGCCCGGGCCGGTGGCGGCAGGTAAGTACACATTGATTCATTGGCGCCGCTCCTGTTCGCAGGAGCGGTCCATCGACTAGGAAACGACATGGCACATACTATTCACGTGGACGTGGTCTCGGCGGAAGAGGAAATCTTCTCCGGCGAGGCAGAATTCGTCGCGTTGCCGGGCGAAGCGGGTGAACTGGGTATCTATCCCCGTCACACCCCGCTGATCACGCGCATCAAGCCAGGTGCTGTCCGTATCAAGGTCGCGGGCCAGGCACACGAGGAATTCGTGTTCGTGGCCGGCGGTCTGCTGGAAGTGCAGCCCGACGCCGTGACCGTGCTGGCCGACACCGCCATCCGTGGTGCCGACCTGGACGAAGCCAAGGCCGCCGAAGCCAAGCGTCTGGCCGAGGAAGCGCTGGTGAACCGTGACTCCAAGATCGACCACGCCGCAGCCCAGGCCGAACTGGCCGCAGCAGTGGCACAGCTGGCCGCGATCCAGAAGTTGCGTCAGAAGCGCTGATCGGCAGCGGCGTTCTTCCTTGCGAAGCACGCCCGGCCCGGCAGCATGGCAGCACAGCATCACCGCAGGAATGCAGTACGTGAAAAGGCAGCTTCGGCTGCCTTTTTTCATGCGCGCTCGATGCGCTCGGACCGGCCTTCCTTTGGCCGCTCCCCGGGCTCACAGTGATTGCCGGGCTGACCAGGCCTGCCGGTTTCGGGCACTTTGAAACAATCTGCATCAAACCTTCCCCAATGCCGCGTCCACTGGCGCTGCGGCCACAGCCATCCTCGGGTAAAGTGCCCGGATGGTGAAGAAAAGAACCAATTCCTTCCAGCCAGATCATTTAAAGCATTCGCCCCTTTCAAACCAGCCGGACAGGAGCCCTCATGTCGCCAGCTGCACCCGCATCTTCCGCATCCCCTTCCACGGCCAGCCCGCGCCAGCACGGCAAGCCCATCATCGCCGTGGTCGGTCTCTCCAATCGTCCCGAGCGCGCCAGTTTCGACGTGGCGGCCTACATGCAGTCAGCGGGCTATCGCATCGTGGCCGTCAATCCCATGTACGCTGGCCAGACCATCCTCGGTGAGTACTGCCACGCCAGCCTGCAGGACGCCAGCGCGGCCTTGGCCAGTGATGGCTTGCGCATCGCCATCGTCGATTGCTTCCGCAAGTCGGCCGACATTCCGCCGGTGGTGGAGGAGGCCATTGCCATCGGCGCCGAATGCGTCTGGATGCAGCTCGACATCGTCCATGAAGAAGCGGCGGCGCGCGCCCGTGCCGCCGGGCTGAAGGTAGTCATGGACAAGTGCATCAAGATCGAGCACGCCATGGGCCAATCCCACGGCGTCTTGTAAGACGTCACCGGTGCCAACCGGAAATGATTTATAACGAAAAAAGCGAGACAGCATGGCAAAGAAAATCGGCCCGCAATTCATCGTCCATCCCAAGTTCGTCCTCAAGGAAAGTGAAGCCTCCACCAAGCCGCTCTCCAGCGGCGACAAGGAAACCGACCGCGCCACCGTGCAGCGCCTGGCAGCCGAGATCGGCCTGCAGCAGCAGATGCTCTACGCCGGCCACAAGCACAAGGTGCTGGTGATCCTGCAGGGCATGGATACCAGCGGCAAGGATGGCACCGTCAATGACGTCTTTGCGGCCGTCAATCCGCAAGGCATCCGCATCGCCAACTTCAAGGGGCCGACGGCCATCGAACTGGCGCACGACTACCTTTGGCGCGTGCATGCGCAGGTACCGGTGGCGGGGGAGATTGCCGTCTTCAACCGCAGCCATTACGAGGATGTGCTCATCACCCGCGTGCACGACTGGATCGACGACAAGGAGTGCAAGCGCCGCTATCGCCAGATCAACGACTTCGAACGCATGCTGTGGGAAACCGGAACGGTGGTGTTGAAATTCTTCCTGCACATTTCCAAGGCCGAGCAGAAATCACGCCTGCAATCGCGCATCGATGATCCCAACAAGCACTGGAAATTCGATCCGCAAGACCTGGCCGAGCGCAAGTTCTGGGATGCCTACCAGCAGCGCTACCAGGAGGTGCTGCGCCAGACCAGCACCCTGCACGCGCCCTGGTATGTGGTGCCGGCCGACTCCAAGACCCACCGCAACCTGCTGGTGGCCAATGTGGTCCTGGAGACGCTGCAGAAGCTCAAGCTGCGCTTCCCCGACCCCAAGCCCGAACTCAAGGATCTCAAGTTCGACTGAGGCCGGGCACGAGTCAACCGGCGCTTACTTGATCACTTCAGCCACTTGTCGAAGATGCGCTGGTATTCGCCGGTGGCCTTGGCCAGGTGCAGCCAGGTATCAACATAGGCCTTGAAGGCGACATCGCCGCGCGGCAGCAGGTAAGCCTTCTCGGCGAACTGCAGCGGCTGGTCAGGCTGCACCGGGCACAGTTCCGGATGCAGCTTGGATTGCCACAGGGTCTCGCTGGCATCGGTGACCATGACGTCGGCCTTGCCATCGATGATCTGCTGGAAGATGGTCACGTTATCCGGATGTTGGAGCAGGGTTGCATTCTTGTAGCGGGCCTTGGCAAAGCGCTCGTTGGTGCCGCCCGGGTTGACGATGGCGCGCGTGCCGGGCTGGTCGATCATGTCGAAGTTGCGGAACTTGTCCTTGTCGGCACAGCGGATGATGGGCGCTTTCCCATCCACCATGACCGGCTCGGAGAAGGCCGCCCTGCGGGCGCGATCGAGGGTGATCGAGACGCCGCCCATGGCCACGTCGCACTGGGCGATGAAGTCATTCATCAGGGTGCTCCAGGTGGTCTTGACGAACTGCGCCTCCACGCCCAGCGACTTGGCCAGCGCCTGGCCGAGTTCCACGTCCATGCCTTCGAAGGTCTGGTCGGGACGATAGTAGGTGAAGGGCTTGTAGTCGCCGGTCATGCAGATGCGCAGCTTGCCGGCCTTGATGACCTGGTCCAGGCGTGAGGCAGGGAGGGCGTCGTCGGCACGGGCCGCCGACAGCGTCAGGCAAAGCGACAGGGCGGCCAGGCCTGCGAGCAGGGCGGTGCGGATGATGGACTTCATGGAAGCTCCTCGTGGATGATGATGGACAGGGACGTTGGCATTGCATTCGGTCCGCTTCTTGTTCATTGGACATGCATGGGACCGGCTGGAGACAGCCGCACGATCATAGCAAAACCGCGCGCCACGACCTGCATCAATATCAGCGCACGCTGATAGCGACAATTAGCCGGAAGCCATGCGCGGAGGATGAGATAATGCCGGATTGTCGTCAGACCGCATTGCAGGCCGACCATGTCCTCCTCTTCTTCCATGTCCACCTTCGCTCCGCTCAAAAACGATACCTTCCTGCGTGCGCTGCTGCGCCAGCCCACCGACTACACGCCGCTGTGGCTGATGCGCCAGGCCGGCCGCTACCTGCCGGAATACCGCGCCACGCGCGCCCGTGCCGGTTCCTTCATGGGCCTGGCCACCAATCCCGACTACGCCACCGAAGTCACGCTGCAGCCGCTGGAACGCTATCCGCTGGACGCCGCCATTCTCTTCTCCGACATCCTCACCGTGCCGGACGCCATGGGCCTGGGCCTGTATTTCGCTGATGGCGAAGGTCCCAAGTTCGAACGCCCCTTGCGCGACGAGGCTGCCATTCAAGCCCTGCAGGCCCCCGATCTGGGCAAGCTGGACTACGTCTTCAAGGCCGTCACCCAGATCCGCCGCGAACTCGATGGCCGCGTGCCCCTGATCGGCTTCTCCGGCAGCCCCTGGACCCTGGCCTGCTACATGGTCGAAGGCGGCGGCTCGGATGATTTCCGCCTGGTCAAGAGCCTGCTCTATCGCCGCCCGGACCTGATGCACCACATCCTCAAGACCAATGCCGATGCCGTGGCCGCCTACCTGAACGCGCAGATCGCCGCCGGTGCGCAGGCCGTGATGATCTTCGATACCTGGGGTGGCGCACTGGCCGATGGCATCTACCAGCAATTCTCGCTGGCCTACATGCAGCAGGTGGTCAGCCAGCTGCAGCGCCAGCAGGATGGCCAGCAGATCCCGGTGATCGTCTTCACCAAGGGCGGTGGCCTGTGGCTGGAGCAGATCGCCGCCATCGGCGCCGATGCCGTCGGCCTGGACTGGACCGTCAACCTGGGCGAAGCCCGCCGCCGTGTGGGCGACAAGGTGGCGCTGCAGGGCAACCTCGACCCCAACGTGCTCTTTGCCGGTGACGACGCCATCCGCGCCGAAGTGCGCAAGCTGCTGGAGTCCTTCGGACGCCCCGGCGCCGGTAGCGGGCATGTCTTCAACCTGGGCCACGGCATCTCCCAGCACACCCCGCCGGAAGCGGTGGCGACCCTTGCGCAGGCCGTGCACGAGATCAGCCGCTCGCTGCGCGGTTGAACGTGCGCGTATCTGTCGTTATCTTTTCGTATTTGTGCAGTTTGCCAAGTCCATATGCACATTCGTGCCACTGGCGAGGGACTTATGCACATACAGGCAGAATTTTTGACTGAGAATCAAATTTATTTGAATATGAAGGATTGCGCAGAGGGCTTCTGTGTAACCCATTGATTTTATTGGGTTTAATTTTTTGGCTTGCAGAGGCGTTTTTGCTGAAACATGCACTGGCCGTGGCTTGCGAGCTTGTCAATAGGCAGTTGCCCACAAAGTTATCCACAGACGCTGTGTATAAGACCCAAAAGCGTTTACAAAACCGCTGCTTATCGAAATCTTTGAAGGTTTACTTTAAGTTTGTAGGACAGTGAGATAACGGCCTGCCGGCCAAAGCCGACAAAATTCTGTCGGTCAGGACTTGACAAACGCTGGGCACATTGCCCCTTGGTGCAGACTTATGCACACAGGAAGCACCAGCGCCATACGCAAAGCTTCCATGCAAAAATATTTTTCGTGCTTGAAGCCTCGGATGCAAGTCATTGATTTCATTGGCTTAATTTTTTGCCCTCGATTTGGGCAACGCATCGCAAGCCGCAGCCAGCCTGCGCGGGGCGATGTCAAGTGGCACTTGTCCCCAAAGTTATCCACAGCGTATGTGGATAGGTCCAAAAATGATGATGAAACCGGGGCTTAGCCCGGTTTTTCAGGATTGACTTTAAGTTCGTGGAACAACGCCTGCTCCAGGTGGCGCTCGATACGCCCCTGCATACCGTCTTCGATTACCGCTGGCAGCCGGCCACGCCGGAGGAGCCCATGCCGGCCATCGGCCAGCTGGTGGTGGTGCCGTTCGGCCGCCGCGAAGCCGTGGGTGTGGTCGTTGGCCATGCGGACCAGACCGACTTGCAGGCCGACAAGATCAAGGACGTCATTGCCGTGCGCCACCAGTTGCCGCCGATGTCGGCGCACTGGCTGGCGCTGTGCGGCTTCGCGGCCGACTACTACCAGCGCCCGCTGGGCGAGGTGATGCTGCCGGGGCTGCCCAAGAACCTGCGCGCCCTGACCACCGTAGCGCTGGACAAGGCGCTCAAGGCCCTGGGCCGTCTGGCCGCGCCCAAGAAGACCAAGGCGCGCCGCAAGACCCGCGCCGAGGCTGAAGCGATCACCGCCGAAGCAGCAGAACCCGGCCTGCAGGCTGCACCCGATCCGCTCGAGCTGGGTGAGGCACCGCCCCTGAACCCGGCCCAGCAACAGGCCGTGGACGCCATCGCCGGTGCCACGGGATTCGCGCCGTTGCTGCTGTACGGCGTCACCGGCAGCGGCAAGACCGAGGTCTACCTGCAAGCCGCCGCCGCCATCCTGCGCCGCGCGGCCGATGAGGCGGCACAGGGCAACAAGGAAGCGCCCACCGGCACGGTCGACCCTGGCCAGCCCGCGCCGGCCCCCGCGCAGATCCTGGTGCTGGTGCCCGAAATCAACCTGACCCCGCAACTGGAAGGCAACATCCGCGCGCGCTTCCCGCACCTGAACGTGGTGGCGCTGCACAGCGGACTGGCCGAGGGCGAGCGCGCCCGCAACTGGCTGGCCGCGCACCTGGGCCAGGCCCACATCGTGCTGGGCACGCGGCTGGCGATCCTGTCTTCGCTGCCGTCCCTGAAGCTCATCGTCATCGACGAGGAACACGATCCCTCCTACAAGCAGCAGGAAGGCCTGCGCTATTCCGCACGCGACCTCGCGGTGTGGCGGGCGCACCAGCTCGGCATTCCGGTGGTGCTGGGCTCGGCCACGCCCTCGCTGGAAACCTGGCATCACGCCCAGGCCGGCCGCTACCGCCGCCTGGAGCTGCGCCAGCGCGCAGCCCAGCAGGCGGTGCTGCCCACCGTCAAGGTGATCGACATGGAGCGCGACAAGCCCGTCGATGGCCTCACCGCCGGCCTGATCGCCGCCGTGCGCAAGCGCCTGGAGCAGGGCGAGCAGTCGCTGCTGTTCCTGAACCGCCGCGGCTATGCGCCGGTGCTGGCCTGCGATGCCTGCGGCTGGATCAGCAACTGCATGCGCTGCGATGCCTTCATGGTGGTGCACCGGCCCGAGCGCCGCCTGCGCTGCCACCATTGCAGCCTGGAACTGGCCATCCCGCGCGCCTGCCCGACCTGCGGCAACGTCGACCTGCAGCCGCTGGGGCGCGGTACCCAGCGGGTGGAGGAGGGATTGGGGGCGATTTTCCCCGGCGCGCGCGTGTTGCGCATCGATGCCGATTCGACCCGCCTGAAGGGCTCGGCCCAGAGCGCCTTCGACAGCGTGCACCGAGGCGAGGTGGATATCCTGGTCGGCACCCAGATGGTGGCCAAGGGACACGATTTCAAAAAACTCACACTGGTGGGCGTGCTCAATCCCGATACGGCGCTGTTCTCGCACGACTACCGCGCCAGCGAACGGCTCTTTGCCCAGTTGATGCAGGTGGCCGGCCGCGCCGGACGGGCCGGGCTGTCCGCCGATGGCAGTTCGGGCGAGGTGCTGATCCAGACCCGCTATCCGCATCACCCGCTGTACCAGGCCGTGATGCGCCATGACTACGACGGCTTTGCCGGCGACCTGCTGGACGAGCGCCGCCAGGCCCATTTCCCGCCCTTCATGTACCAGGCCCTGCTGCGCGCCGAGGCGCGCGAGCTGGATACGGCCATGGCTTTCCTGAAGGAGGCCGCCGCCCTGTTGGACGCCCCCGCCATCACCATCAACGAACCGATCCCCATGACCATGATGCGGGTGGCCAACGTGGAGCGGGCGCAGTTGCTCATCGAATGTCCATCACGCCCGGCGCTGCAAGGCTTCCTCAAGCACTGGCTGGCCGAGTTGCGCCAACTGAAGACGCGGGTGCGCTGGTCGCTTGAGGTCGATCCGGTCGATATATGAAGGCAGCCCGGCAGCAGGCGGGCCCCCGGCGCATCGTGAAATGCCGGGTGAAGTTTGTTGCAAAATTGACCTAAGCGCGTCCAAGCGCGGCTGCACGCTTTGTTGTGATTGCGCCATCTTTATGGAACAGAGAGCTTGCCTGTGTGCAAGCTGCTTGCTCGGGCAGCCAACATGGTGCGCCTAGCCGGTATAATCTCGGCTGCTCAACCAATTGCAAGCGATCCCTCCGCGCGGCGCAGCCTGCCAGACCAGCGGCTCGGCCGCTTCCGCTTTACCCCTCATTCCCATGCTCGCACAACAGAAACAACGCATCTCCGACCTGTTCTCGTCCGCCTTGCAGCCGCTGCTGGCTGATAGCGGCCTGACCCCGACCATTACGCTGGAGCGTCCGCGCGATGCCTCGCACGGCGACATCGCCTGCAACATCGCCATGCAGCTGGCCAAGCCGCTCAAGAAGAACCCGCGCGAACTGGCGCAAGCCATCGTGGCCGCCGTCATGGCCGACCCGGCGCGCGAAGGCCTGGTGGAATCCGTCGAGATCGCCGGCCCCGGCTTCATCAACCTGCGCGTGGCGGCTGCCGCCAAGCAGGCGGTGGTCCAGGTGATCCACGAACAGGGCGAGGCCTTCGGCCGTGGCAGCCTGGGCGCTGGCAAGAAGGTGCTGGTCGAGTTCGTCTCGGCCAACCCCACCGGTCCGCTGCATGTGGGCCATGGCCGCCAGGGCGCGCTGGGCGATGCGCTGTCCTCGCTGCTGGAAGCCCAGGGCTATGACGTGCTGCGCGAGTTCTACTACAACGATGCCGGCGTGCAGATCGCCACGCTGGCCACCTCGGTGCAGGCGCGTGCGCGCGGCTTCAAGCCGGGTGATGCCGAGTGGCCCGAGTCGGCCTACAACGGTGACTACATCGCCGATATCGCCCGCGACTTCCTCGACAAGAAGACCGTCTCGGCCAGCGACGGCGAACCCGTCACCGGCAGCGGCGATGTGGAAGACATGGAATCGATCCGCCGCTTCGCCGTGGCCTACCTGCGCCACGAGCAGGACCTGGACCTGCAGGCCTTCGGCGTGAAGTTCGACAATTACTACCTGGAGTCCTCGCTCTACGCCGACGGCAAGGTGGCCGCCGCCGTGGAGGCGCTCATTGCCGCCGGCAAGACCTACGAGCAGGATGGCGCGCTCTGGCTGCGCACCACCGACTATGGCGACGACAAGGATCGCGTCATGAAGAAGACCGACGGCACCTACACCTACTTCGTGCCCGATGTCGCCTATCACATCAACAAGTGGCAACGCGGTTACGGCAAGGTCATCAACATCCAGGGCAGCGACCACCACGGCACCATCGCCCGCGTGCGCGCCGGCCTGCAGGCCGCCGGCGTGGGTATCCCGCAGGGCTATCCCGACTATGTGCTGCACAAGATGGTCACCGTCATGCGCAATGGCGAAGAGGTCAAGATCTCCAAGCGCGCCGGTTCCTACGTCACCCTGCGCGACCTGATCGAATGGTCGGCCGGCGAAGCGGTCGAGGGCGAAGCACGTGACCTCACGCGCGGCCGCGATGCGGTGCGCTTCTTCCTCATCTCGCGCAAGGCCGATACCGAGTTCGTCTTCGACGTCGACCTGGCCCTGGCGCAGTCCGATGAAAACCCGGTCTACTACGTCCAGTACGCGCATGCCCGCATCTGCACCGTGCTGGGCAAGTCGGGCGTGGATGAAGAAGCGCTCAAGACCACGGCCGACCTGTCGCTGCTGACCGCCCCGCGCGAAGCGTCGCTCTTGGCCAAGCTGGCCGAGTATCCGGACATGCTGGCCCATGCCCTGCAGGAACTGGGACCGCACCAGGTGGCCTTCTACCTGCGCGATCTGGCAGGGGAACTGCATAGCTACTACAATGCGGAACGCGTGCTGGTCGACGATGTCCCAACCAGGTCTGCACGCCTGGCGCTGTTGTCCGCCACCCGCCAGGTGCTGCGCAACGGCCTGGCATTGTTGGGCGTATCGGCTCCGGCCAGAATGTAAAACAAGCAGCTAAAGAGAAACGTGAAACCGTTGAACGCGAAATATCACAAGCAGGCCGGCGGTACGCTGCTCGGCCTGATCCTGGGTTTGATCGTCGGCCTTGGGATCGCCGTGGGTGTGGCACTGATGATCACCAAGTCGCCCATCCCCTTCGTCAACAAGGTGACGCGCCCCGAGCGCGCCGACCCGACGCCGGCCCAGGCGGCCGACCCCAACCGTCCGCTCTACGGCAACCGCGACATCGCCCGCGAAGCAGCGCGCGACCAGCAGCAGTCGCAGACGCCGGTGCCGCCCAATACGGCCGCCGCGCAACCGGTGCCGCCGGTAGCGCCGACACCGCAGGCCAGCCCGGCCACGCCGGCTCCGTCCAAGTCCGACAGCAAGACGGCTGACGCCAAGCCCTCGGCCACGACGCCTGCGACCCCGGCCGCCAAGAACGACACCAACGACGACAAGTGGACTTACTTCCTGCAGACCGGTGCCTTCCGCGACCAGGCCGACGCCGAAAGTGCCCGCGCCAAGCTGGCCCTGCTGGGCTTCGAGGCCAAGGTCACCGAACGCACGGCAGACAGTGGCGTGCTTTACCGCGTGCGCATCGGTCCCTTCGAGCATGCGGAGTCGATGAACCGCACGCGCAGCAAGCTGTCCGATAACGGGGTCGATGCCGCCATCGTGCGCATCCCCAAATAAACAGATCGCACCGTGGATGCCGGCGGCAGGGGATAACCGACCGGCACGACGGGCTTGGAACGGCCCCAGGCCGATTCCGCCGACTATCCATCAGAGAGGGTAATACCATGCGTTTCCATCAAAAGCTGCTGGCTGCGGTCAGCTTCGGCGTACTGGCTTTCACCGCCAGCGTTGGCGCTTCGGCCTCGCCGGCCAATCCGCAAGTGGGCAGCGACTACCGTGTGCTGGAGCAGGCCCAGCCGACCGATTCCGGCAACAAGGTCGAAGTCACCGAGTTCTTCTGGTTCGACTGCCCGCACTGCGCGGCCTGGGATCCGTCGCTGACGGCGTGGGTCAAGAAGCAGGGCGACAAGATCAGCTTCAAGAAGGTGCCGGTGGCCTTCCGCGACAGCTTCGTGCCGCAGCAGAAGCTCTACTACACGCTGGAAGCCATGGGCAAGGCCGATGAGCTGACCCCCAAGATCTTCCAGGCCATCCACGTGGAAAACCAGCGCATCAACACCGACAAGACCATCCTGGCCTACATCGAGAAGATCGGCCTGGACAAGCAGAAATTCCTCGCCCTGTACAACTCCTTCGGCGTGCAGACCAAGGCCCGCCGCGCT